>JAIRLK010000271.1 GCA_031259515.1 Treponema sp.
GGAACCTGGACCTGGGACAAATTCGCCGAAGTGGCGAAGCAGGTTTCTTCCGGGGACGGAAAAATCTACGGCGCGTCGGTTTACCACTGGGGTTCAAGCCAGCTCATCATGGAAACCCAGCGGCAGAAGAGCATCATCGCCGCCGACGGCAGCCTTGATTACGACGACGGCATCCAGCGCTGGCTTTCCATCCGGAAGGCCATGGAAGCGGAGAAGTCCATGTGGCCCCTGGTGGATATGAAAGTAACCGCCACCCATTATTCCAAACAGTTCTACGACGGCCAGACCGCCATGCTGATCATCGGCGAATGGTTCCCCGGCCAGATCCTCGCCGGCAGGGATCAGGGGGTCCTGAAAGGATGGGGCTGGAACGACTGGGGCCTGACCCGGATTCCCAGCGACTCCGATCCCTATGCGACCATGGGGGCCCCCACCTTTAGTCATGTAACTTCCTACGCGAAAAACAAGGAGGCGGCCCTCCGGTTTATCGCCTGGATGGGCGGGCCTGAGGGGGCCAAGATGGCGGCCCAGGCCGGGGTGCTTCCCGCCATGGTGGACGACGGGGTAAAGGAAGTGTTGAAGGAATCCATCCCGGACCCCGATTCCCTCAACTATTTTGTGGAAGATAAAATTTCTTTCCCTATGGGCTATAACAAATATGGCTCCCGGGTGGAAAACCTGATCAACACCCTCCAGGAAGAATACCTCCTGGGGAAAATCCCCGACAGCCAGTTTGACGGGCGGCTGAAAGCGGGTTTAGAGGAAATTATCAATACCACAAACTAATCCGCCAATATCAGCCGCTATTGGCAGTTTTTTAAACCGGCGTTCCCGTTACCCGGGAATGCCGGAAACCGCCCCGGCCTGTCCGGGGTCCGGTTTTTTTCAAAAGAGGCGTTAATGAAAAGTTTACAGCGTACACCCTGGCCGGTGGTGGCTGTTTTTATGTTACCCAGCTTCCTGGGTTTTTTGCTGTTTATGGCGATACCCATTTTTGCCGCCTTTGGCATTTCCCTGACCAACTTTTCCGGGGGCCCCCGGTTCCGGTTCCTCGGATTCCTCAATTATCTCAACGCCTTTAAAAGCGAATCCTTCCGCCGGTATCTATCCATCACGATGAATTTTACCCTCTGGACCGTTTTACTCCAGCTTGTCCTGGGGCTGGTCTTCGCCCTGATGCTCAATGAAAAATTCCGGGGGAGAAATTTTTTCCGGGGGGTCATGTTTTTGCCTAACGTGCTGTCTTCGGTGGCGGTGGGCCTGGTATTTTCCCTGCTCCTCGATCCCGGCCGGGGGCCCGTCAATCAGTTTCTTGTCTCCCTGGGTTTCCCCGCCCCGCCCTGGCTCTCGGGAGAAAAAACCGCCCTCCCCACGATCATCATGGTAACGGTGTGGCAAAATTTCGGGTACTATATGGTGCTGTTCTTGGGGGGGCTCCAAACCATCAGCGCCGCCCTTTATGAAGCCGCGGCCATAGACGGCGCGGGGCCGGTCCGCCGCTTTGTATCCGTTACCATCCCCGGCCTTTCCCCGATTGTTTTTTTCTCCGTAACCATGGCGGTTATCCGGGCCTTCCAGGTCTTCGACCAGATATACATCCTCACCGGAGGCCAATGGGGCGGCGGTCCCGCTGGAGCTACCTCGGTACTGGTTTTTGACATTTACAAAAACGCCTTTTCTCAATTCCGTTTCGGTTACGCCGCCGCGGAATCGGTGGTCCTTCTGGCCATTATCCTTGCCGTAACCCTGATACAACAGCAGGGTCAAAAAAAGTGGGTGACCTATGATATTGTCTAGCAAAAAAACCCCGTCCCGTTACGCGCTGAAAATCCTTAAATTGCTTGTTCTGGCGGCGATGTGCGTCCTTATTTTTATGCCCCTGGTGGTAATGCTTTCCAGCGCCTTTAAGCCCGATTCCCAGATCTACGATTTTCCCATGCGGATCATCCCGGAAACGCCGACAGCGGAAAATTTCAGCCAACTGGCGGATCGGTTTCCCCTCTACACCTGGAATTCGGTAAAGCTGACCTTTATCATCGTGTTGATACAGCTTCTCTCCGCCACTACCGGGGCCTATGCCTTCTCCAAACTCAAGTGGAAGGGCCGGGACATACTCTTTATATGTTATGTGGTCTCCATCATGATCCCCGTCCAGTCCATCATCATTCCCCAGTTTCTGATCGTCCGGGCCCTGGGGCTTTATAATACCCACGGGGCATTGATCCTTACCGGGGCCTTTACCGCTTTCGGCACTTTTCTGATAAAGCAGTATTTTATGACCATCCCCGACAGTTATGTGGAGGCGGCCCATATTGACGGGGCCAACGATTTTCTCATCTTCGCCCGGATCATGCTTCCCTTGGCAAAGCCGGTTTTCGCCACCCAGATTATCTTTGCCTTCCGGTATTTCTGGAATGATTTTTTCGCGCCCCTGATTTACATCACCAGCCAGAACCTCAAGACCCTGCCCTTGGGGATGTCCGATTTTACCAATGAATTCTATACTTACAAGGGCCCCCAAATGGCGGCGTCTTTTATCTCTATTATACCGGTGATGATTATATTCCTGGCAGCGCAAAAATATTTTGTCGAGGGCGTGGCGGCCACCGGCGTGAAAGGGTAACATCGGCGGCGCCGTGGGAGGCCGTATATATCACACAAGGAGTTTTTCATGAGCGAAACATCGGGCAACTATCAGGCGGATATTCACAACGCCGGTTATCGGGAGGAATATCAAAAAATCCTTCTGGATCATACCGGCCTTCTCAACATTGCTGGCCGGGAAACCGAATCCCTGAACGGGCAATGGAATTTCGCCGCGGATCTCTACGATACCTGTCGAAGGGCGTCGTGGTACAAAGAAGAAACCGTTGACCTGTCGGGCAGGCCCCGGCCCACGGACTGGGACTGGGAAGGCTGGGACCGGATAACCGTACCGGCCTCCTGGAACATGGAACGGCCGGAGCTTTTTTATTTTGAGGGGTCCGGGGTGTATACCCGGACCTTCCGGTATGTTCCCCAAAAAGCAGGGGAACGGGTCTTCCTCTGTTTTGAAGGCGCCTCCTACGAAACCTCGGTATTCCTCAATGGCGTATTTATCGGAACCCACGACGGCGGTTCCACGCCGTTTACGGTGGATATGACCGATACCGTAACAGCGGATCGGGAAAACCGCCTTATCGTCGTGGTGGACGCCCGCCGCAGCCCCCTGCGGGTTCCCATGGATAACACCGACTGGTTTAACTACGGCGGCCTTTACCGGGATATTTACCTGGTCCGCACTCCCGGCATTTATATTAAGGACTGGTTTGTACGGCTCGTTCCGGACGGAACTTTTTCAAAGATCAAAGCCGACGTTGCTGTTTCAGGCGGCGGGGGAACGGTGATCCTTGAAATTCCGGAACTTGACATCGCAGGGGAAATACGTATAGAGCAGGGCAGGGGGTCCGGCGTTTTTTCAATCAAGCCCCAGGACCTTTCCCGCTGGAGTCCTGAAAACCCCAAACTCTACGACGTTTCTTTCCGGCTTTATCCCGAAGGCGCGGGCCCGGATGATGAAGACAGGGTTAAGGACCGTATCGGTTTCCGGGAGATAAAAACAAGAGGCCGGGAGATTCTGCTTAACGGCAGGAATATTTTTCTCAAGGGAATTTCCGTTCATGAAGATCATTACCTCTTGGGAAAAACTACCAATCCGGAAATTATCCGGGCGGCAATCCGGGACTTGAAGGAAATGAACGGCAATTATCTGCGCCTGGCCCATTACCCCCATGACCGGCGTTTTGCCCGGATTGCCGATGAGGAAGGGGTACTTCTTTGGGAAGAGATTCCGGTTTATTGGGCCATAGCCTTTGAAAATAACGGCGCCTACCGGGACGCGGAAAATCAACTTGCCGAACTTATCCTGCGGGATCGGAACCGTGCCAGCGTCATCATCTGGTCGGTGGGGAATGAAAACGCCGACACGGGGGAACGGCTTGATTTTATGTCAAGCTTGGCAAAAAAAGCCAGGGAACTGGATGAAACCCGGCTGGTATCCGCGGCGTGCCTTGTCAACCATGAAAAACTTAAAATCGAGGATCGGCTTTCGGAATTTCTCGATATTACCGGCATCAATGAATACTACGGCTGGTACGATCCTGATTTTGATAAGCTGTCCCGTATCCTCTCCAATACCAACACCGATAAGCCGGTGATTATCACGGAATTCGGAGGCGGCGCCCGGAGCGGACAGCGGGGCAGCGTCAATGATCTTTTTTCCGAAGATTTTCAAAAAGCTCTGTATATAAAACAAGTGGCGGCCTTTAAGCAATTTCCTTTTATCGCGGGCCTGAGCCCCTGGATACTCTACGACTTCCGCTGTCCCCGGCGTTTCAACCGTTACCAGGAAGGGTACAACCGGAAAGGACTAATAGACGCGGACCGGAAAACGAAGAAACTCGCTTTTTTTGTTATGCAAAATTTTTATAAGGAGTGGTAATATGAAGTTGGATATTCGTTATGCCAATCATGCGGAAGACATGAAACACTACGATACCGCGCATCTGCGTTCCCATTTTCTCTTTGACCGGGTATTTGTCCCCGGTGAGATCAGCCTTTGTTATACCCATGTGGACCGGGTAGTCTTCGGCGGCGCTTGTCCGGTGGATCGGGAACTCCGGCTGGAAGGGGGCAAAGAATTCGGCGGCGGCGTGTTTCTGGATCGCCGGGAACTGGGAATCATCTGTATTGCCGGGAACGGATTTGTTTCCGGGGATGGGCAAAAATACCCCATGAAAAAAGGAGACGGCCTTTACATCGGTAAAGGAGTACGGGACGTTGTTTTTTCCGCGGCGGACCCGTCAAAGCCGCCGAAATTTTACCTCGCCAGTTCTCCCGCCCATGCCGCTTACCCTGCGGTTTTTATACCCATTGAAAAGGCCAATCCCCGTAGGCTGGGGGACGCTGCTACGGTCAATGTCCGCACCATTTATCAGTATGTACATCCCGCGGTGTGTCAGAGCTGCCAGCTTGTGATGGGCATGACCGTTCTGGAGGAAGGCTCAGTCTGGAATACCATGCCCTGTCATACCCATGAACGGCGCATGGAGGTATATTTCTATTTTGATATGAAAAAAGAGCAGGTGGTTTTCCATCTCCACGGGCAGCCCGGGGAGACCCGGCATATTGTACTGCAAAACGAGGAAGCGGTGATTTCTCCTTCCTGGTCCATCCATGCCGGGGTGGGAACCGGCTCTTACACCTTTATCTGGGCTATGGCCGGTGAAAATCAAACCTTTGACGACATGGACGCCGTTACGACGGCGGAGTTACGCTAAGGGGATTGTTATGGGCATTTTGGATCTATTTCGGCTGGACGGAAAAACCGCCATCGTTACCGGCTGTGGCCGGGGGCTGGGGCAGGGAATCAGCGCTGCCCTGGCCGAGGCCGGGGCCGATGTTTTTGGAACCGGCCAGGCGGACCATGCGGATATGACCGGGGAACTGGTAAAAAAGGCGGGAAAGAAATTTGCGTACCTTTCAGCGAACCTGGTTTCCCAGGAGCCGGTACCGCGAATTTTTGAGAACGCCATCAGGACTTTTGGTTCTCTTGATATTGTGGTAAACAACGCGGGGATCATCAGGCGGAACGACACCATAGATTTTACCGAGGCCGACTGGGACGAGGTGATCAACGTGAATCTTAAAACCCTGTTTTTTATGTGCCAGGCCGCCGCCCGGCAGTTCATTAAACAGGGAACGGGGGGGAAGATCATCAATATCGCATCCATGCTTTCTTTTCAAGGCGGCATCCGGGTTCCCTCTTATACGGCGTCCAAAGGCGGGGTGCGGACGCTGACCATGCTCATGGCCAACGAGTGGGCCAAACACGGGATCAACGCCAACGCCATTGCTCCGGGTTACATGGCCACCGATAACACCGAAGCCCTTCGGGCGGACAAGGACCGGAGCGCCGCAATCCTCGACCGGATCCCCGCAGGCCGCTGGGGTACGCCCCTGGACATTGCCGGTGCGGCGGTTTTCCTCGCATCGCCTGCCGCGGATTATATCAACGGCTATACCATCGCTGTTGACGGAGGTTGGCTCGCCCGTTAAGCAGGGAAACGGCTTAACGGGCGTTTTAAGCTATTTCACGGGGTTACGGCCGTTCAGTTTGGCGGTTTCTATCACTGAGTACACTAAGCCAATGTCTCAAGACATTGGCCCTTTGGCTTTAGCCGTCAACCCGTTGTCTAACGGCTTCACGCCAAAATCTGGAGGCAATACGGCCTTTTGGGACAAAAACGCCTCATGTTCATCTCAAAAGGCGGCATACATCATGAGTCGCCGATCAGACCGGCTCCCGGCAAGACTGCCCGCTTACTCCCGCCCTTATCCGTTCAACCTGCTTCTCCTGCCGGCTGTACGCCAGGCGATCCTCAAACGTTGCGGTACCATTATTTCCTCAGTAAAGACGGGCCCGGAAGCAGGAAATAAAATGCCCCGGTTCCGCTTCCCGGAACGCGGGCGCTTCCGCCAGACATTCCGGTCCGGAGCGGGGGCAGCGGGACGCGTAACAGCATCCCTGCCGGGCCGGCGGCGGACCGCTTTGCAAAACAGACGGCGGATCCGCGCCGAGGAGCGTCCGCGTGTAGGGATGCTGCGGGCGGTGAAACACGATTCCGGAAGGCCCCTTCTCCACGATGCGTCCACGGTACATCACCGCGGTTTCCCGGCTCATAAATTCCGCAATGGGTAAATCGTGGGTCATAAAAAGATAGGTAAGGTTCATTTCCTCCTGAAGGTCTTTAAGGAGGTTGACGATCTGAGCCCTGACCGAAACGTCCAAGGCGGAAACCGCCTCGTCGCAGACGATGAATTCCGGTTCCGCCGCCAATGCCCTGGCAATGGCTATACGCTGGCGCTGGCCGCCTGAAAACTGATGGGGATACAGGACGCACTGATCCGCGGAGAGGCCGCATTTTTCCGCCACAAACACTACCCTGTCCCGCAGTTCCCGCCGGTTTTTGACCATCCGGTAATTCCTGAGACCCTCGCCTATTATATCATAGACCGTCAACCGGGGGTCCAGAGACGAAAAGGGGTCCTGAAACACTATTTGTGTTCTCCGTCTGAAACGGCGCTCTTCCTTTCCCCGCACACGGGTAATATCCCTGCCGTCAAAGAGAAGAACGCCTGCGGAGGGTTCCAGAAGTTTCGCCGCGATTCTGCCAAGGGTGGTCTTGCCACATCCTGATTCCCCCAGAACCGCCAAGGTTGATCCCCGGCGTATGCGTAAAGAAACGCCGTCCACCGCCCGTACCACATCGCCGGCCTTCCCGAAAAAATCGCCCGGAAGGAAAAACTGTTTTTCTACAGCTAAAAATTCGAATAAAACATCATATACGGGGGGTTCGGGGGGCCCAAGGCCCCAGGAGACTTGTCCCCGGAGGCCTTGGGCCCTTAGCGGGGGCGTTACGGGGACCTCGGAGCGGGGGCAGCGGAGGTCCGAAGGGCAGGAGCGAAAAGAGCGCCAACACCAAACCTCCCGGTCCTTTCCGGCTTCGCAACGGGGCGGAAAATCCCTCCGGCAGGGTTCTTCCGCCAAGGGACACCGGGGATGGAAGGGACAACCACCCGTCATATCCTGGGGAGAAGGCGTATGGCCGGGGATGACCGGGAGCCTGCCCTCCCCGGTTCCCCGGGGGCCAAGGCCCCTTATGCCGGAGAAAGCGGCCTCCATCAGCCCTCGCGTATACGGGTGCAAAGGCTGGGCAAGCAGTTCTTCCGCAGGACCGGTCTCACAGGGATGCCCGGCGTACATCACCAGAATCCTGTCCGCAAATCCCCTCATCGCCTCCGGATCGTGGGAGACGCAGAGACACGAGAGGCCGGCATCCTGTTTCAGGTCCCTGATAAGGCGCAGTATTTGCGTCCGGGTGGTCATGTCCAAAGAAGCCGCGGGCTCGTCGGCGATAAGGAGCTTGGGACCGGTTGCCAGGGCCATGGCGATCAGCGCCCGCTGGCGCATACCCCCCGACAGGGTAAAGGGATAGCTTGCGGCGGCCCTTTCGGGATGGCGGAAACCTACCCGGTCAAGCCATTCAAGGGTACGGGACCGCGCTTCGGCCCTGCTTGAACCCCGGTGGTGGAGCGCTATCCCTTCAGCTATCTGCCGCCCCACGGTGAGGACGGGGTTCAGGGCGGTCATGGGCTCCTGGAAAATCATGGAAACGCCGCCTCCCCGGAAGGAACGCAGTTCAACATCCCTCATGGCGCGTATGTCCCGGCCCTCAAACAACAGCGCTCCCCCTTCATACCGGCCCGGCGGTTCGGGGATAAGGCGCATCACGGATAGGCAGGCGGCGGTCTTCCCGCACCCGGATTCCCCGATGACGCCGAGCGTCTCGCCGTTTCTCACGTCAAACGAGAGGCCGTCAAGGGCTTTTACCACGCCCGCGGGAGTATGAAAATGGATTTTGAGGTCCCGTACAGAAAGCAGCGTTTCCACCGCCTGCTTCTCAGGTCTCAAAACGCACGTCCAGCGCGTCCCGCAGGCCGTCGCCCAGGAGGTTGAGGGAAAGGGAGGTGAGAACCAGGGCCGCCGAGGGAAAGAACATCAAGTGAGGGGCGCGGCGCAGGAAGAGGCGGGCCTCGGAAAGCATAGCGCCCCATTCGGGAGCGGGGGGACGGATGCCGAGGCCGATGAAGGAGAGGCTGGCGGCAATCAGAATGATACGCGCCGAAACAAAGGCGGTCTGAACAAGGATAGGGCCCAGGGCGTTCGGCAGTATGTGGCGGGCTATGATTCCCAAGCCGGATGTTCCGGATGCCCTGGCGGCTTCAATATAATCGTTTACAACGATGGTAAGCGTCAGGGAGCGGACGAAACGGGTAAAGCCCGGTACATGGGAGATCACCATGGCGATGAGAAGGTTCCCGAATCCCGGCCCCAGGGCGGCCGCCAATGCCAGGGAGAGGAGTATCGAAGGGATGCAAAGAACGGCGTCCATGATCCGGGTGATGATCTCGTCCGTGATTCCCCCGAAAAGACCCGCTGCGCAGCCGGGGATCAGGGCGAAGAGCATGGCGGCGGCGGAAGCGGTAAACCCCAGGGAGAGGGAAAGCCGTCCGCCGTGTACGACCCGGGTAAACACATCCCTGCCATACTCGTCCGCTCCGAAAAGGTGTTCCCCTCCGGGAGGGGCAAAGCGGGATGCCGGATTCAACAGTATCCCTTTTTCATAGGGGGCGATACGGTCCGCAAGGATCAGGATGCCGAGCATCGCTGTGAATACCGTCAACGCCGCCATGGCGGACTTGTTCTTTTTAAAGCGGCCCAATGCCGCGCGGTATTGGGCCGCACGATTCCTGTCCACGGTTTTCATCACCCCGCGCCTTCCCGTCCTGCATACCGCACCCGGCTCCTGGGGTCGAGGAACGCGCAGACCAGGTCCAGCAGGAGGAGGACCGCACTGAAAAATATCGACAGAAACACTACCGACGCCAGCACCGCCGGCGTGTCTTTCATCCTTACGGCGTCAACGATGTGGGAACCCAGGCCGGGAAGGGCAAACAGGGTTTCTGTGATTACCGCGCCGCCCAAAAGATAGCCAAAGTGCATACCTGCATTGACGATCACCGGAGGCAGGGCGTTTTTCAGGGCGTGTTTCAAGATGATCGCCGCGCCGCCGGCTCCCTTAGCCCGGGCGGTACGTATGAAATCCATGCCCAGAATTTCTATCATCACGGCCCGGGTAAGGCGCACCGTTCCTGCCGCAGCGGGAACGGTGAGGGAGGCGACAGGAAGGACGAAATGCCGCCAGGAGGAAACGCCGCCTGAGGGCAGCATACGAAGGCGCAGGGAAAAAAACAGGATGAGCAGCATACCCAAAACAAAACCGGGGACCGAAGCGAAGAACAGGGAAACTACGGAAGAAAGCGTATCGGCAGGGGAACGGGGCTTACGCGCCGAAAGGATGCCCAGGGAAACTCCGATGAGGGAACTCAGAAACACCGGCCACAGGGCCAGGGTCAAGGTATAGGGAAACTTCCGCAGAATATCGTCGAGTACCGGCGTTTTCCGGCTGTAGGAAACCCCCATATCCCCTTGAAGCGCCCGGTACACATAGTGTAAATACCGCATAACCAGGGGCCTGTTGAGGCCCAGCTCTTCACGCAGTAACGCTGTCTGTTCCTCCGAGGCCCTTTCCCCAAGAATGATGCGGGCCGGATCGCCGGGGGTCAAGTCTATGACGGCGTATATGATAAAGATAACAACAAGGAGGGTAGGAATAAAAATGAGAAATCGTTTTAGTACATATCTGCCCATGGACCTTTCCTAACGAGCCGCGTTATCCCAGGAGATGTCTCTGACATAGATACTGTGGGAGTATGTATGGGCAATGCGCAGGTTCCGGCGGTATGCCCTGATGACCGGAGGATTGGCGAAAACCGCGTAGGGGGCGTCATCCTGAACGATGTCCACAATCCGCTTATAAAAGACCCTCCGCTTTTCGGGATCAAGTTCACGCCGGCTTTGCGCGAAAAGTTCATCCACAACAGGGTTACTGTACCGGGCGGAATTACCCTGGTTTATGTTGGCCGACTCATAAAAGAGCCCGAGGTAATTCATATCTTTTATATTCAGGTAATGGCCCCCGCAGGAGATCTGATAATCTCCCCGGTAATACCGCGCAATCCATGCGTTGAATTCCAAAATATCCAAGGTGATGTTGACGCCAAGGGCGGCTAGGTTCTGCCGCACAATCTCCGCAGCCTGACGGGAGGAAGCGGCGGCTATGAGTGTCGCTTCCACCGGCTTGTCCGGTGAAACCCCGGCTTCCCCTGCCAACTCCGCCGCCTTGAGGGGATCCGTGGCGTAGCGGGTCTCCGGCTCCGCGAAAGCCGCCATCCAGGGAAAGGCCATGTAGTCCTTGACGTTCCCTTCCCCTTCGTACACGATGGCGCGTATGGCCTCCCGGTCCAGGGCGTAGTTTACCGCCCGGCGGAGAGCGGCATCATTGAAAGGGGGCTTTTCGGTGTTCATGGCAAGGTAGTTCATCCTGGTAGAAGGATCGGAACTCACTATTACATCCCTCTTATCCCGCAGGGAAACTGCCGCCGGGACCGAGAGGGCCATGATAAGATCTACCTCGCCGGTTTCAAGGGCAACCGCTGCGGTAAAATCATCGGGGATGATGCGGAACACCACCTGTTTTATCGGCGGCTCTCCGCGAAAGTAATCGGGAAATGCCTCGAAGGTAAGGTCCGCCCCGGCGCGGCGTTCGATAAAACGGTAAGCCCCCGTACCGACAGGAAAACTACCGTAGTTATCCGCCTCTTTCACCGCCTTCTCATTATATATGGAAAACTGGTTCCCCGCAAACTCGGACAGGAAAGACGCCATAGGTTCTTTTAGGGTGAGGATGACCGTATAATCATCGGGAACGGCCACGTCACGGATCATTCCGCAGAGGAGGCTGGCGTTGGGAGCCTTCCTGCCATATTCGATAGTAAAGGCCACATCCCGGGCCGTGAATTCCTCACCATTGTGGAATTTTACTCCCCGCCTTAAACGAAACGTATAGGTAAGCCCGTCAGGAGAAATTTCGTAATCCTCCGCCAGGA
Source organism: Treponema sp. (assembly GCA_031259515.1). Taxonomy (GTDB): domain Bacteria; phylum Spirochaetota; class Spirochaetia; order Treponematales; family Breznakiellaceae; genus JAIRLK01. The sequence goes on from JAIRLK010000271.1 coordinate 11,611, forward strand.
GAGGTTCTATGTTCCCCTCATCGTCAAAGAACAGGAGGCCGTCATAAATATTGTTGCCCACCCAGCCTTCAACCATAGACGCCGCGTAGTGGAGATCAAAAGTGGAAGGTTCCGATGCTACCGCGATGATCAGACTATCGGGCGCCCTCCCCGCCGCCGTCCGGGTATCCGCGCCTTCCTTCCCGCCTGAGCGGGCGCAGGCGCCAAGAAGGAGCAATAAAACAAGCGCCGGAAGCTGTTTCAAAAATTCAGCCGGCTGCGCGCTCTTATTTCTAGGAGCCTGGAGGACTTTGCGTAATTTCACGCATTTCGAGGATCCTTTGGCAGTTTGCATGGACTTTAGGGTACCATAAAGGAGCCTGACTGTACAGCGGAACGCTATTACGGTGCAGCAATGTTACCGGTACCGCTTTGTCCGTAATAAGACCGGCCCAAAGGGGTTCCCCTTCACGCCAAACAGGACCCCGTTCAAGCGAAATCTACCAAGCCCCAGGGTTGTAAATCACCCTCCTATCCTTCAAACTGGTGGATGATGGGAACAATCATGAGAGAAGATGCGTTTTCTTCTTCCGCCGATGTTTTTGCCTGGCTTTCCGGCTTTATCAATCTGGAACGAGGACAGTCTTCAAAGAGTTTCCGCCTGGAACGGATGGAGTTTCTCTCCGGAATGGCGGGACATCCGGAAAAGTCCGCCCCGGTTATCCATGTGGCGGGTTCCAAAGGAAAGGGGTCTGTTACCGGGATGATCGCCGCCATGCTGGAGCAGTGGGGCAAAAAGACCGCCCGGTACACATCCCCCCATGTGAGCGAATACCGGGAGCGTATCGCCTTAGACGGTGGTTTTTTTGAGGAATCCTGCTACATTGCCGCGGGAGAAGAACTGCGGGAACTACTCCGCGCCGTGCCGGAACGCGGGGAAAAGGCCGCCGCCCTGTTTAATCCCGCTTTTCCCCACGGGGAGGAACCCAGCTTCTTCGAGCTTTTGACCCTGTATATTTTCCTCTGCGCCAGGCGCGCACGCTGCGATGTCATGGTTGTGGAAACCGGCATGGGGGGAAGGCTTGACGCGACCAACATCGTAGATCCGCTGGTATCGGTAATCACCTCTATTGAACTTGAACA
>JAIRLK010000312.1 GCA_031259515.1 Treponema sp.
CTGAATAGGATGCCGCCGCCTTGAGCATCCCGGAAACGCCGGGTACTTGCGTAAGGGTTGGACTTCCCCCGGAATCATCTACATATACCAGAACAGAACTTCCGCCAGACCGGGCCCCAACGAAAAGGGTATCCCCGGCCCCGTGGATGGACTGTATGGCAAACCCCGGGTTGCCAACCCGTGTCCACGGCTCCTCGGTTTCCGGATCTTTCCGGTACAACAGCGCATCCGATAACTCGACCCCCTGCATGACCAGCGCATACAGGTACTTCTTGCCCGAGCTCGCTTCCGTTCCGGCCAGGTCCATGATCTTCTTGCCTCCGGGCTGAACCGGCAGCCGTCTCCAGCCTTCCTCAGGGCTCTCTTTTTTATACCGGTAAACCGCGTTACTCCCCACATAAAGGGCATCGCCCAATCCCACTATCTTGCTGGGACTTCCCGGAACCACGGCGTTTTTGTTCAGCACTTTATCGTATTGAATCGTGTAGAAAATATGGTCCTGGGAACATGAAAAAAACAACATGCCTCCCGCCAGCAAGAGAGCCCAAAAAGGCGTTTGTATGTTCATCCGTATCATCCTATTATCCTCTTGTCTCTTATAAAACATACCGGGCTGAAAGGGTCAGATTCAGGAAATTGCCGTACCGGTTGTATTCGGGGCCCCGTTCTGGCCATTGGGGGACCCACCACCACCCCACGTTGATCCCGAAGGACCAGTCGGGGTTAAAGCGCCAATACACCGAAGCCTCCGGCTTGAGGAAAAACCCGAAGTAGTTCTGCGTCAGGTAGGTTTGAGATGACATGCCTATCATCAAGCTGAGGGGAAATTCAAACCGGTGGAAGATGAATTGATACCCCACCCGCAGTCCAAAGGGAAATTGAAAGAACATGTTATTTACGGATTTGGAAAACCCCCCGTTTATTTCCGCGCCCAGGAAAATATTTGAGGTAAGGAAATAGTTAAGCCCTAGGGTTCCTGCGCCCCCCAGTTTGATTTTACCATCGTAAACCTGGGCGGGTTTAGTTGACCCGTCTAAAAAGAGGATGGGGAACAGTACCCCCGCAGACATGGTAAACATGATGTCCCCCGGGGCATAGGCATTGGGGAGAGCGCCGGTCCATTCCGATTCAATAGGAATTTCCTTTTCGCCGTCGTCTTCCTGAGCCGAAAGGGTATATACAAACGTACATCCCAAAAAAGTAATTAATAGAAGGGAAACCGCCTTCCGCACCATGTAACACTCCTGTAAGAATAATATCATTTTTACGCTATTAGATACAACAACCGGTATACATGGGGGTTACGGGCAGCGCGGCGTTTAGTCTTCGCCGGGATCCGGATTTTTCCCGTCCCCGCCTTTTTCCAGGGCAAGGTACTGAAGCAGAATAGGATATTTAGTCAATAATTCACCATATTTTGCCAATTCATCAAGCCTGATCCGGGCGTTTATCTGCCGGTTTGCCGGCGGGGAAACGTCCGATTCTTGCGATTTTTGTTGCCCCCTACGGTAATCTTCGTAGATTTTCCGGAGCGAATTGTACAGGACAAGATCGGGGTATTGGACCATAGCGCCGCCGCAAGACAGGTTTTCGATATACGGGTATTCACGAAGAATATCCTCTTTGAGCTTGTCCATACTCAGCTCCCCAAGCTCATTGCCCGCTGCGACATGTTCCCGTATGCGCCGCGTCGAATAGGAGGCGATCTCTCCGGCAATACGCCGCTCAAATGCCTCAAGGTCCTCCTGGTTTGCGACGCTCCGTTCCGTAATCAGGACCGGAAGCTGATCCGGCTTCACCATAAAGGACAGTGAACCGGCGTATTCATAGGAAAAATCCGCCTCCAGCCCCGCAAATAACGCATAGGCGTTCCCCGAAGGCAGGGAACCGGTTATCCGGATTGGCTGTTCCACCAGGCGGAGGGTAAACACGTTAAGCGCCGTGTTGGTGGGAATGATGGCGTACCACAGCCACCGGAATTCCCCTTCCCTGATAACGACCGGGTCAATTCCGTGCGTCTTGGAACGCATCACCCCATAAGAACCCGGCGGAACCCGGATCTGCACCCACCCGAAAAAGAAGACAGTCCCGCCCAGAATCAATATGAACAAGGCAAAGATTATTTTTTTCATAAAGCCTTCCTGTTATGCACCCTTCTTGTTATAATACTATAATGTTACCTAATGCACAATCACCGGTGAAGGGGGGAGGGTTTTTTTTCTTTTTTATGAGCCTTTTTTCGGTCTTCCTTTACGGCGTGGGAGTCCGCCAGCGGTTCATGGATACCACTCAAATCATGCTTCTCCGCATATCCGCGTTGTCCGCCCTGATTCTGGGAATATTATCCATATACGGTATAGTCCTGGACATTTGGTTTCTGGTACGCACCAGGGGTCTCCGCTTCTTATTGGGTATTACGATCTATTTTGCGGCGGCGGTTTTTGGTATCCTGATAGCCGCAACGGCAATCTTTATCCTGGTTCTTGCGGGAGGAAATATCGAATGAAACGGCTCTATGCCCTAAGGGGCGCAACCCGGTGCCTCAACGAGGCGGAGGACATGGTTTTGCGGGTATCGGCCCTGTACGACGCCCTGCTCGGGCAAAACAACCTTGAGGAAGGGGATCTGGTATCTCTTATCTTTTCGGTAACCACTGATTTGGATGCCGATAATCCCGCCGCCGCCCTCCGCCGTTCCGGCAGGGCGGGGGAACTTGCCCTTTTCAGCCTTCAGGAAGCCGCTGTTTTGGGAGGCCTGGAACGGACCATCCGGGTCCTTATCCACTGCTGCCTGGAGGAAGGAAGCGTCCCCCGTCATGTGTACCAAAACGGCGCTGAAGTCCTCAGACCGGACCGGGCCGGCAATTCACCCCCCGCTTCCGTATAAAGGTCATGAACAAAATACGCACAAGGAGCCTCGAAATGCGTGAAATCACGCGGCTTCACCAAACCTTAGGCTCAAAGCCTTCGGGAACACTGATCCGTACCGTGTCCCCCGATTGTTCCAAGACAAAAAAACCGTTCTTTACGGCAAAAGCCTTTACGTCCTCCGGAGCTATCGCCCCGGCCACTGCCCCTAAGAGCTTCCGGCTGTCCTGGTGTTCATCGGCGTAGCGCCGCAGGTTCTCCATTCGCCTGACATGATCCCGCACATCGCTGTCCGTCAGCTTGGTCTTTACCTCCACCGCAAGGACGGCATCCCCGTTTTCCAGCAGAATGTCCACTTCGGCGATAAAACGCCCCTGGGCATCGTTATAGCGCACCTCAGAAGCCGCCTTCCCAAAAACATACCCCAGTTGGTTGAACTTCTCCCAAATATTGGGGAAAAACAGTTCTTCCACCAGGTCCCCGATACGACTGCCCAATTTGCTGATTTTACGGTCCGTCTCTTTGATCTGGCGATTCGTCTCTTTGATCCGGCGATCCGTCTCCTGGAACATAAGCCACACGTCTTCAAAGGTCAGACCCCTTTGCGGCTTTTGCTGGGTTTCATTGATCATAGGTATACCTTATTTCATTGCCATGTAGTTGTCAAGAAAACCCGATAGAACGATAGAACGGGTATTTTTTTTTATCTTTTTTTATTATGATTAAAGGGGTATACAAAATGGCGCCTATATAGGGGAGGGAAAAGATTGGCAAAGACGAGTGAATCAGAAAAGACCAGGGGAAATCCTCTGGCAACGGCGGAAGAGAAGGTAAAAGCCCTGGAAGCGGCCAGGCTCCAGATTGAAAAGCAGTTTGGCGCCGGTTCGCTTATGAAACTGGGGGCCCATGCTAACGCATCGGGTATAGATGTCGTTCCTTCGGGGTCCATTATGCTGGACGAGGCTTTGGGGATAGGCGGGTATCCCCGGGGACGGATTATCGAGATCTACGGCCCTGAATCTTCGGGGAAAACCACCTTGGCCCTGCACGCCATCGCGGAAGCCCAAAAACTGGAGGGTATCGCCGCCTTTGTGGATGCCGAGCACGCGCTTGATCCGATCTACGCGAAAAACCTGGGGGTAAACATCGACGAATTGTGGATTTCCCAGCCTGATACCGGCGAACAGGCCCTGGAAATCGCCGAAAATCTGGTTCGTTCAGGCGCGGTGGATGTTATCGTAGTGGACTCCGTGGCGGCTCTGACGCCTCAGGCGGAAATCAACGGGGACATGGGGGACGCCCATATGGGGCTCCAGGCCCGGCTCATGAGCCAGGCGCTGAGGAAACTCACCGCCATCATGGGGAAGTCCCGGACTATCCTCATCTTCATCAACCAGATCCGCATGAAGATAGGGACGGTCTACGGAAACCCCGAGACCACCACCGGCGGCAACGCCCTCAAATTTTATGCTTCGGTCCGGCTTGACGTCCGTAAATTTGAGACCATAGAGAAGGGAGAAGCGAACGCCATCGGAAACCGGGTCAAGGTCAAGGTGTCAAAAAACAAGGTGGCCCCGCCCTTTAGAAAGGTGGAGTTAGAAATTATATTCGGGAAGGGCGTGTCCGCCATAGGAAGCATCCTGGATGCCGCCGTTAAATATGATCTCATTGATAAGAAGGGTGCGTGGTATGCCTACGGGGAAGAAAAAATCGGCCAGGGCCGGGACAACGTGATTGCCTTCCTGGAAGGCAGGCCCGAACTTATTCAGGAATTTGAAGAAAAGCTGCGGAAAATCATGTTTCCCGACCGGGATTTTTTCCAAAAGCCTAAGAAAGCTGTAGGAAGCGCCAAAGCGAACGCCGCGCCGGCGCCTAAAGGGGCGGCAACCGACGCGCCTGCTTCGGTCCCGCCGGTAGCAGCCGCTGCCGCAGAGCCGGTTCCGGAAGTTAAGGAAGCAGGCCCAAAAAGCGCGTCGGCCCCGGAACCCCGGCATGTGGGAAGACCCAGAAAGAATCCCGACCCTGCCGCGGGGCTTTTTTAGAGGAGCGTAAGATTTTCCAGCCTGCCGTGGACCTGGCGGGGTATTTACTCACCGGGTCAGGATGGCTATACTAAGGATAAATGGAAACCATACAAGCCAGCGCCGGTCACCGTTTCAGAGTAAAGGAATTTGAAGGCCCTCTGGACCTTTTGCTCTTTTTGATAAAAAAAAATGAAGTCAACATTTACGATATTCCCATAGCCCAGATAACCGAACAGTATTTGGGCTATTTGACTTACGCTGCGGAACCCGATCTGGAAGACCTGACCGAATTTCATGTCTTAGCGGCTACCCTGTTGTATATCAAATCCAGGATGCTCCTGCCGGTAGAAGTAGACATTGAAGATGATATTGAGGATCCCCGGCAGGAACTTGTGGAAAAACTCATAGAGTATCAGAAATTCAAAAAGCTTTCCGAACTGATGGAAGAAAAGGAGCGGGAGGCCGAGTGGATCATAGAGCGGAAAAAACTCCAGCAGCCGTTGCCTTTTACTGATGAAGAATTATGGGAACGGGTCGATGTCTGGGACCTCCTCAAGACCTTTTCCAACCTTATGAATAATCTTTCGAATGAACGTATCTTCGACCTTTACGAGGAAGTTTCGATCAACGAAAAAATAGCCCTCATGACGGAGCGGCTTGAAAACCGGGGGGAATGTTACTTTACGGACCTGGTGGTCCGGAACGGTTCAATCATGGATATTATCTGCGCCTTTCTTGCTGTTTTGGAGGCGGTAAAATTCCGGATGATCCTCATCTTCCAGAACCGTATGTTTGGAGATATTGTGATCCGCCGCCGGGCTGCGGTATCTCAGGGAGATTCTCTTCCTGGCGCGGCGGACGGGGGCGTTTAATGGAAGTATCCCTGGAAAAAGAAACCGCCCTGGTCGAAGCCATACTCTACCTTGAAGCCGATCCTCTGGACGAAGCCGCCCTGATCCGCATTTCCGGGCTTTCTAAAGACATCGTGGCCCAGGCTTTGGAAGCCTTGGGGGAACGGTATGCCCGGCAGGATTCGGGGGTGGAGCTGTCCCGTATAGGCGGGGGAGTGATGATTTCTCCCAAAAAGGAGTATTGGTATAATCTGAGGGAGCGGTACGGCAAGAAAAACGAGGCCAAGCTTTCTAAGGCCGCCCTGGAAACCCTTTCGATTATCGCCTATAAACAGCCCATAACCAGGAGCGAAATTGAACAGATCCGGGGGGTACAGGCGGATACCATGATGCGCCTTCTGCTGGAAAAGAACCTTATCCGGGAAACCGGCAAGAAGGATGTCCCGGGAAAACCGATACAGTATGGCACCACCCGGGATTTCCTGAAATTTTTCCGTCTGGAAAGCATCGCGGATCTGCCTAAACTTAACGAAATGGAGAACGACCGGTTTGAGCTTACCGGAGACGAATAAGGCCGGCCCCTTTCCCCCGGAAGGGGTGTTTCCGCCCCTTCCTGCGGGGGAGGAGGGTGGAAAAACGATGCGGCTTCAGGTGTACCTTGCCCATTCCGGCGTGGCCTCCCGCCGGGCATCGGAACGGTTCATTGTTTCTGGCCGTGTGGAACTCAATGGCCGGAGGGTAACGAAATTGGGGGTAACGGTAGGCCCCGGCGATGAGGTGCGTCTTGACGGCCTTCCGGTCAAAATCGAGAAGCGGCGCCGGTACCTGGTCCTGCATAAGCCGCCCCTGTACCTGTGCAGTTCTTTTGATCCCCAGGGAAGGGACCTGGCCCTGGACCTCCTTCCCCGGGATATTGCGGAGCGGCTGTATACGGTAGGCCGTCTTGATTACCGGTCTTCGGGGCTGGTCTTTTTTACGAATGACGGGGATTTTGCCGCCGCCGTCAGCCATCCCAGCCGGGAGATCGAGAAAGAGTACCTTGTGGAAGCCTCGGGCCATATACCCGACGAGGTTCCGGAGGCCTTTAGCCGGGGCGTTGCCATTGAGGGCGTCCGCTATCAGGCCCGGAGCATAGAGCGGTTGGGCAGCCGCTCTATGCGAGTAGTGCTCATTGAAGGGAAAAACCGGGAAATCCGGCGGGTTTTTTCTCATTTTCATCTGCACCCGGAGAAGCTGCACCGGGTTCGGATAGGCCCGGTCTGTATCGGGGAATTGGGTCCGGGGGAATCACGGCCTCTGACGAAAGCGGAGATACAGGGATTAGGAAAACATGATGGAAGCAGGATACAGCATAAATAAGGGGCAACAATTTGGTTATCGCTATTGACGGGCCGGCGGGATCCGGAAAGAGTACCATCGCGAAGCTTTTGGCCGGGCGGCTTGAGCTTCCCAACGGGGCGTTTACCTACATCAATTCGGGGAATCTGTACCGGGCCATCACCCTGGGATGTCTGCGGCGGGGGATAGATCCGGCGGATCCAAAAAATGCGCTGGAATACGACTGGCAGGCGGCCATTGAGTACCGGGGGGACGATGTGTTTCTTGATGGGGAAAAGGTAACTTCCCTCCTGCATACCGACGAAATCGACCGGTTCAGCGCCTCTCTGTCGGCGATAATCCCTATCCGGCATATGGTAAACGGCCTCATACGCCGTATCGCTGGAGGGATCAATGTTGTGGTAGAGGGGCGGGACATGACCACAGTGGTGTTTCCTCATGCGGAATACCGGTTTTACCTGGACGCCTCCCCGGCTAGGCGGGCCGGACGGCGCCATGACCAGGGGGTATCTCAACTCAGCCTTGAGGAAATTCAAAGGGCTATTGAAGAACGGGATGCGATAGATAAAAATAAGGAAGAAGGAAGCCTGAAAATCGCTCCCGGAGTAAGGTATTTGGACACATCGGACTTGACCATTGAGCAAGTTTATGAGAAATTGGTAGAGAAAATACAGATAGAAGGATCAACCATGGGGCAGATGGAAGTGGAATCGGACACCAATCCGTTGGATGAGGCAAAAAATTTTTCAGAGAATATTCAGACGCAATTACAGGAACAATATCTTAAATCCCTTGAACAGCTTGAAGAAGGCCATCTGATTACCGGGGAGGTTATTCAGGTTACGCCGGATCAGGTATTTATTGATGTGGGTTATAAGTCGGAGGGGAAGATCTCCCTCGCGGAATTCACGGAGGCCCCGAAAGTCGGGGATATGGTTTCGGTGATTCTCGTCGCCAAGGAGAATAAGTACGGGGAAGTAATTGTTTCCAAGCAAAAAGCGGATGTTAAGCTTTTTTGGAAGAACCTCCGTCAGGCGTTTCAGGATCATACCGGTGTGGAGGGGACCGTCGAGAAACTCGTCAAGGGAGGCTATGACGTCAACCTGGGATCCGGGGTCCACGCCTTCCTGCCTATCAGCCAGGCTGATGCTCAGAAAGTTGATAAACCGGAAAAGCTGCTGGATTTTAAGACCCTGTTCTGTGTGGAGCGGCTGTATTCCGACGGAAAAGTCAATATTGTCGTAAACCGCCGGAAACTGCTGGAAGAAGAGATTGAGCGGAAACGGGCCGAATTCTTCGAAAACACCCCAATCGGGTCGGAGGTAAGCGGGACTGTCAAGAGTTTTACCTCTTTCGGCGCTTTTATAGATTTGGGCGGTTTTGACGGGCTCCTGCATATTAACGACATGAGCTGGGGCCATGTTACCAGGCCCAAGGATTTCGTAAAGAAAGGCCAGGAGATCCGCCTAAAAGTGATTCGTATAGATCCTGTAGAGAAACGGATCAACCTGTCCCTCAAGCATTTCTCCGATGATCCGTGGGTTCACTTCGAGGACAAATACCACGTCAATGATGTCGTGAAAGGCAGGGTGACTAAACTGACCGATTTCGGCGCTTTCATCGAGATTGAGGAAGGTATTGAAGGCCTTGCCCATATCTCTGAATTTTCCTGGATAAAGAAGATACAGAAGCCCGAAGAAGTTCTGTCCATAGGCGATGAAGTCGAGTGTATGATCCTGGGGTACGATCTCTCGGTCGGCCGGGTGTCCCTGGGGCTTAAGCAGGTTTCGGTCAATCCCTGGGACAACATAGAAGAGAAATACCCTGTTGGGACCAGGCTCAAGAGGAAGGTGACCAAGATTACCAATGCCGGCGCGTTTATTGAGTTGGAAGAGGGTATAGACGGCTTCCTTCATGGCGATGACATTTCCTGGACCAAGAAGGTCAAACATCCCGGCAGTGAGCTTTCCGCCGGTCAGGAAGTGGAAGTTATCGTCATTGGCGTGAACCGGGGGGATCGGAACATCAGGCTTGGTATTAAACAGCTTGCAGAGGATCCTTGGCAGAATTTCGCGGCAACTTATAAGAACGGCTCCCTGGTGGAAGGAGAAGTGTCTTCTATCACCGATTTCGGTCTTTTTGTGCGGGTTCCCGGGGGCATTGAGGGGCTTGTTCACAAGTCGAACCTTCCGGAAAACAGGGAAGAAAATCCCGACGATGCTCTGAAGAAATACCATGTGGGTGACAAGGTAAAGGCGGTAATTCTGGAAATTCAAGGGGATAAGCAGAAAGTCGCTTTTTCCATTCGGGATTATCAGAAGAAGGTTCAACGGGACGAGATTTCCCGTTATATGGCGGCGGAAGAATCGGATGATTCCACCTTCACCTTGGGAGATTTCTTAAAATCGAAAGGCGCTCCCGACCGGGATACTTCCGGCGAGAGTTAGAATATGATATGCTGTCAACTATTGATGTCCAAAAATTCAATACCCTGATAGAGATTAACAATCTTATCAATTCGAATTATTCGGATGTTCATGCTCTTTTGACGCAGATCGTTGATTCGGCAACCCGGTTGAGTGAAGGCGAGGCTTCCAGTCTGCTCCTGGTGAATGAGAAGACCAATGAACTCTACGTCGAGGTTGCCCTGGGGATTAAAGGACCGGATGTAAAAAAGTTTACGGTCAAAATAGGGGAGGGTATAGCCGGCTGGGTCGCCCAGCACAATAAGCCGCTGATTATCAACGATGTGGAGAGCGACAGGCGGCATCTACAGTCCATAGCGAAGCAGATAGGCTACCCTTCCCGGACCATGATGGCGGTCCCTATGCGGATTAAGGATAAGTGCATAGGGGTCATTGAGATCATCAATAAGAAGAACGATAAGTATTTTACCCAGGATGATCTTGAGTGGCTTGAGATTTTCGCAAACCAGGCGGCGATAACCATTCAAAATGCCCAGAGTTTTGAGAAGGCCCGGGATACCATTCAATTGCTCCGGGATCAGCTTAAAACCGATCATGACTACCATGCCTTTGTGGCCAAAAGTCCGGCTATTTTATCCATCATCGATCTGATAGATCGAATTGCCAAGACCGATTCGTCGGTGCTTATCCTGGGAGAAAGCGGGGTCGGGAAGGAGATCTTCGCCGAGCAGATACATGCCCGCAGCGCCAGGAGCACGCAGCCCTTTGTCCGGGTGAATTGCGCGGTCCTTCCGGAAGGGCTTTTGGAAAGCGAGCTTTTTGGGCACGTGAAAGGGGCCTTTACCGATGCCATTCAGACCAGGCGCGGACGGTTTGAGATGGCCGACGGGGGTACCATATTTCTTGATGAGATAGGAGATCTCCCTCTGCCGCTTCAGGCAAAACTCCTCAGGGTCATCCAGCAAAAAACTTTTGAAAAGGTCGGTTCCGATATATCGATCACGGTGGATGTCAGAATTCTGGCGGCTACCAACCGTGATATAGAAGCTCAGGTAGAGCGGGGGGAATTCAGAAGGGATCTTTACTATCGCTTAAATGTGCTGCCCCTCTACATACCGCCTTTGCGGCAGCGTCCCGAGGACATTCCGGAACTGGCTAAGTTCTTTTTTGAGCAGACCTGCAAAAAAAACAAGAAGCAGTTCAAGGGGTTTTCCAATGAGGCTATGGAATCCCTGCTGGCCTATTCCTGGCCCGGGAACGTGCGGGAACTGGAAAACTGCGTTGAGCGGGCCTGCATTACCGGCAGCAACGAGTGGATACGCCGGGAGGATCTTTTCCTTAATTCCGGTTCGGCCCCCCGGGTGCAGGCGGGGGAGGGGAGCCGGGATTTGAAAAACGCTATTACGGTGTTTAAGGCTCATTTTATTCAAAAGGTATTGGAAGAAAATAACTGGAATCAGACTGAAACAGCGAAAGTGTTGGATATACAGCGGACATACCTGTCCAGACTGATAAAAGAATTAGGTTTAGTGAACCCCAAGGAGAATTAGGCATGGCGGATGAAGATAAAGCCGAAAAACTGAACGTCAGTGAATTGGTTGTCGATGGAATTCAAAAGAACCGAAAGGTCCTTATTATAGGGGGGGTTGTTATTATCGTCCTCCTTGTTGGCATTGCCGCCGGACTATCCATCCGGGATGTGTTGATGGCCCAGGGGATAAAAAAAGTTGAGGCTTTCAACGAAAGGTATGAAGAGCTCCGGTTTGATATCGCCGCTCCGGATAAAGCGGAGGAGGTACAGGCGTTGCTTGACGAGATTTCCGCGTATGCGCCCGGCGCCTTTGGGTATTCCGGCGTCCGCGCCTTTATGCTGGCGGCGTCCATCCATGCGGACCGGAAGAACTGGCAGGAAGCGGAAGATGCCTGGGTACAGGCGGCTAAAACAGGGGGTAAGAGCTACCTTGTTCCCGTAGCCCTGTTCAACGCGGCGGTTGCCGCCGAAGAAGATGGGAATATTGAGGGCGCCATTTCTCATTATATTGAAGCCTTGGTATATGCGGATTTTTTCCCCCAGGCGGCCAAGGCGCAGTTTTCCGTAGGAAGGCTTCGGGAAGGACAGCGGGATACGGAAAGCGCTCTTGAGGCGTACCGGACGCTCATCGAAAAATGGCCTGGCGAGACAATATGGGTAAATCTGGCAAACAGTCGCATCATCGCGCTTTCGGGCTTGAATTCTTAAAAAAGCCGCCGGGGTTTTTCGCCCTTGCCGCGCTGAGTTTGCTTTTACTCGGCGCCTGCGGCATTGAGGATTATCCCTATCTTGAGCCGGTTCGGGAGAGTAATATAACCTGGGAGTTCAATACCCAGGCGGCGATCATCCTGCCGACTGTCTTTTCCCAGCAATTTACACATTTCGCTATCTATTACCGTATATACATCAGCGGCGAATCCATACTCAGTAATATAATGCCCGCCGACATGAGTAAGATTAATTCCACGCTGTATCAGGATTACAATACTTTTTTACCTTATACCAACACGGATAATACATCCGCTTCAACGCAGATCGGTACGCTTTTTTCAAACCGGAAGTATTATTCCCTGTATACCGAATCCCCGGAGCTTAATGATATATTATCACGTTCAGCTATGGGTGAGCGTATAGTGATAGATTTTGCACAGACGACAGACGGACGTCCGCCGACTATAGAGATTGGCGGTACGGAGTATGTTCTCTGGCGTACTACCGGAAGTGAGCGTCAGGGTGAAAGCTTTGACATTAAACCAGACAACAACAGGACCTTTGTTAATACCTCTGACTTACACAGCAGTACATACGCCGCTTCAACAAATAGTACGGCCAATAATGACGTGCAGGATAATACGGTTTCGGGGGAGCGGTATACCTATGTTTCTATGTATATCCTATCAGTCGGGCATGATCTTATAACCTATAGCCCCATCTTTTCCCAGCCTGCCCATATCGGTGTTTTCCGTATTCCCGATCCATGATTTCTATTGCGTTTTGACAAACTTGTCTAAATCCGCTTGACAAAAATTCGCGTTTAGAGCATAGTAATGGATGTAAGCATGGTGGATGTAGCTCAGTGGTAGAGTCCCAGATTGTGGATCTGGTCGTCGCGGGTTCAAACCCCGTCATCCACCCTCTAATGCGTCCGTAGCTCACCTGGATAGAGCGACAGACTTCGAATCTGTAGGTAGCACGTTCGAGTCGTGTCGGACGCAAACATAATTCCTTATGGGATAAGGAATTACGAAATAGCCACCGGAAGAACCGGCGCTATGCTTCTTAACACTATGCAAAAACTTATGACAAACGGCCTGACAAGCCGTGTCTGTAGGTTCTGCGAGGGGGGGGAAGGCTATGCGCCGAAAATTCTATTTGCACAAGCGGGGAGGCGTTTTTTACGCTTGCCTGGTGAACCAGGAGACCGGGCTTTCTATGAGCGCCCGAAGCACGGGGGAGCGCGACCGGGACGCGGCTCTTATTGTGGTATCCGGCTGGCTTAGGGACGGCTTGCCGGGGAAGGACGGGGAGCGCCGAAAGGTAGCGGCCGCTTTTGACCTTGACGGAATACTCCGGGGCATACGGAAGGCGGAACTGGACAGTGGCGCGGCTCTGGCAATTGTGAATACCCTTAAAGATCGCGGCCTTATAGACATCGGCGCGGTTCCCGCGGGGAAGGGGAGTGTCAATTTTGTCAGTTTTTTGTCAGGCTTTTTTGACTATGATAAAAGCGCCTATGTGAAAGATCGCCTGGCGCACGGGCACAGCATAGGGCGGCGCTATTGCCGTGAAAGCCTGAAGCTGATCCGGCTGTTTTGGGAAGGCGCTTTCAAGGGGCGGACGCTGGTAAGTATCTCCCGCAACGACTTAAAATCATTTTCTCTTTCCCTCCCCGCTGGTAAATCGGCTTCCTACAAAAACAGCATATTGAACGCCGGA
>JAIRLK010000408.1 GCA_031259515.1 Treponema sp.
GAAGGATGGCCTTGCGGAACTGGCCCAGGACATCCGGGCCGAACTGAAAGAAGATTTTACCACCGACTACGACCAGGGGGGCGCCATAGGCCGCCGTTATCGCCGGCAGGACGAGGCGGGTACTCCTTTCTGCGTTACTATTGATTACGAGTCCAAGGACAACGGCACCGTAACCCTCCGGTTCCGGGATTCCATGGAACAAGTCCGGGTTCACCGGGCGGAGCTGGCCGTGCGATTACGGCAGGAAATCAAGAATTACAAGCGGACCAAGCAGCCGTAATCGTGCGATTGCGGCTGGAAATCAAGCGCTACAGGCAGCCGCAATCGCTTCGCCTTCTTTACGCATTCAAAGCGTCCCACAGCCTCCGACTGTAAGGCGCTTTGAATTGGAGATTTGAACGTCTATCACCCAGGGTAATCTCCCTCATCTTGCCTAATAAGGGGTTAGGATTTATACTCATTTATCTATGCCAAGTCTTTTGCCGGTGTTTTAATCTCGGGAGTTTTTGTATGAGTCATATTCTGGTGGTTGATGATAATCTTGTAAATTTACAGCAGATTCAGAGCCAGCTTTCCGATAATTATCGGGTTAGTTTGGCAAAATCAGGTAAACAGGCCCTTCAAATCTGCAGCCGGCAAATGCCGGACTGTATCCTTTTGGATATAGATATGCCGGAAATGGATGGCTTCGAGACTATGGCCCGGTTAAAGCAGAACGTCATATTAAGCCGGATTCCGGTTATATTCCTTACCGCCAATCATGATATCACCACCGAAATACGGGCTCTTGAATCGGGGGCTATGGACTTTATCACCAAACCCTTTGAAAAGAGCATCCTCATCCACCGGATAAAACTTCACCTGCGGTTTTCCCGCTACCAGCATTACCTGGAAGATACGGTCAAGGAATTGGAAGACAGCATCGTGCTGTCTTTCTCGGAACTGATTGAATGCAGGGACCAGAATACGGGCGGCCATGTGCAGCGTACCAGCACTTTTTTCGAGCTTTTGGGGAGAGAACTCCAGCATCAGGGGCGGTTCACGGGCGAATTAGCCAATTCGGAACTGGAGATGATGATCCGGGCGGCGCAGCTCCATGACATAGGGAAGATCGGCATAAGCGATCAGATCCTCCTCAAGCCGGGCCGGTTGGACGATGAGGAATTCGAGATTATGAAAACCCATGCCATCATAGGGGCCGACATTCTTAAAACCATGTATGAACGGACCCCCACCCAGCATTACCTGAATTACGCCATCATGATAGCCGGAGGGCACCACGAGAAATACGGCGGCGGCGGGTACCCCAACGGGATTAAAGGGGAGAATATTCCCCTCTGCAGCCGGATCATGGCGGTGGCCGATGTGTACGACGCCCTGGTGGCGGATAGGGTATACCGGCCGGCCATGAGCCATAGGGATGCCTGTAACATCATCATCGGCGGGAAATGGGTTCACTTTGATCCCCAGATTATTGACGCCTTTGAAGCCATTCATGAAAAACTGGCCGCAACGGCCGGGAAGAAGGTGGACTAAGTGATCGGTTTATTTAAAAGCACTATCAGGACCCGGATTCTTATCCTCGGGGTGCTTCCCTTTGTGATCATTTACGGTATCATATCGGTTTTTATCGGCCAAACTGTTTTGCGGTCCAAGATCGAACAGACGAAAATTGATGTTGAAACCCTGGCCCGCTTCGACGAGGCTAACTTACGGAGTTACATTGAAAATGTCAGGCTTACGGTTAAGATCGCCTCCGTACAATTAGGAAATCTTGATCACAGCGCCCCAAACGCCCGAAAGTTGGCGGAACGGGCCCTGCTTGCCAGTTTTGAAAATTGGCAGATCTACAACGCCTGGTTTGTCTTTGAGCCTAACGCCTTTGACGGCAGGGACGCGGACCATCCTTTTGACTATTCCGGCGCGCCTTCCGGACGGTTCATGCGTTCCTATGTCCGGGACAGGAGTATCGGCAGATTCCATCTGGCCCCGAATATAGATGAAACGAACATTGACGATCCGGTTAAATCCAGCCGGTATACCACCCCGAGGGATACCGGAGAGCAGTACATAGCTATTAACTCGGGGGATCTTTTTTATGATTCCGGCCGTGGCGAAGGAGAGGCTGTCCCAGTATCTATCGTATGCCCTATTTTTCGGGGCGATAACCGCATCGGCTGTGTGGGGGGCGATTTTTTTTTGGACGCGGTGATTATGGGCCCGGAATTGATTTCCGGAGCGAGATCGGTGTTATTTATGGACAACGGGATGGTTAGGTATCCCAACAACGCCGAATTTATGATGAAAACCTTTGAGGAATTGGGCTTTCCCGATCCTGATGCCATACGCCGGGCTTTTGCCCGGCAGGAAACGCTCTTTCTGGATGCCGAATATTCCGCTTTTCTGGACAGCAAAGCGTACAGTTGCTTTATGCCGGTCCAGCTTGCCGAATTCGGAGAGATTGTGTATATATACGCTGCCATTCCGGCAAGCACGATCATGGAGACCGTTTCTGCCATCTTCGCGCCTATTGGGGGAGTTTTGATTGCCACCTTTATTATTTTTACGTTCCTGATTTTTTATCTTGCCAACAGCATCTCCGGGCCTATTCGTGAACTAACGGCGGCCAGCGAAGCCATCTCCCAGGGGGATTTTAACAGAAAATTTGGGGTATCCCATCTCTGGGGCGAAATTGGCCTTATGACCCGTTCCCTGTACCGCATGATCGAACAGTTCCGGATGTATATTACCTTGCAGGAACGGTCAAAAGAGCTTTTAGATATTTATACCCGGCTTTACGGAACCTTATATCAGCGGGACAGCATCGAAGATGTGTTTGAAGCCACTATCTTTATCATTGCCGATTATTTTAAGATAAACTCTGCCTCCCTGATCTTGTTAAAGAATGAAACCGCCCTCTATATAGCCCAGTATACCGTTGGAAAAACTTTAAGGAAGATGCCCAATGAGGGCGGCGCGGTTACCTTTGACTACCATAACCAGGTTGCCGCTCTTTTGGCGGACAGAAAATATATTTTTCTGAACGCCGCCGGCATGGCCGAACAGGGGATTGCCTTTGCCGCCGATGGCGCCGCTTCCCTCTGCATCCTTCCCGTCAGAACCGGGGAAATCCTGCGGGGTTATTTTTTAATGGAAGGAAACGAAGCGGCCAGCGCTTTTGTCCATTACGATGATGCGCTTGTTTTTATTTCCGATACCCTTTCCTATATCCTCACGCAGAAAGAACGCGCCCCGGTCCAAATTAATCGTCCGGCGGATAAATTTTCCCCAGCCTGGCCTGAAAAACATGAGGAGGCGGATGGCTATCCGGCGGATGATTATCCAGTGGATGACTATCCGCATGAGGAGGCTGAACCTGACGAGGCTGATCCGGCGCCGGTGCTGCCGGTGATACAGGCCGCCAGACACATATACGGCCTGGACGTTGACCGGGGTCTCTCCTTCATCGGAGGCATGGAAGAGCAATACGGGGAATTACTGAGGATTTCCGCCAGGGTATTTACCGAAATTATTCCTACGCTACGCGGCCAGTACATCTCGGATCTGCCGGGATTTGCCATTGGGATTCACGGGATGAAAGGCGCTCTCTACAACATCGGGGCTACCGATCTGGGGGATGCCGCGAAAGATTTGGAGCTTGCCGCCAAAGGGGGGAACGCCGCCTTCTGTCAGGAAGCCTATCCTTTTTTTGAAGACCGCCTGAGTGTTCTGGCCCGGGAGCTTACGATGGTTACCCATGTCGAAGCCGGGGAGGGCGGAGAAGGCAGTATACCTGAACTGAAGGATGCGCTTGAAAAGGCGCTGGAAGCCTGCCGGGACTTTGACGCTATTCTTGCGAGAAAAACTATCGCCCCCTTTAAAGGGTTGTCTTGGAAACCGGAAGACCTGGGGACGGATGTAAAGGCCGTTGCGGAAGCGGTGGAAAACATTGACTATGACGAAGCTGAAATTTTTATTATTTCATTGTTAAAAAAGATACAGGATTTTGAAGATGGGTCTCAGTCCGGCGGCGGAACCGGGGTATGAAGCATCTTTTTATTGTTAATCCCAAAGCCCGGCGGCTGGCCGGACGGGTGGATGAGGTTGTCGAAGATATCCGCGCCTTTTTTCTCAACTATCAACAGATACAATACGATATTCATATTACCCGGTGGCGGCGGGATGCCGAGGGGTTTGTCCGGTGTTATGTTAACGGAGCGGCGGAAATCGTGCGGGTCTATGCCGTGGGCGGTACGGGGACTTTCTTTGAGGTGATTAACGGAGCGGTCGGGCTGCCCAATGTCCAGGTTACCATCTTTCCCTTTGGCATCCAAAATTCTTCTCTGCATTATTTTGGGCAGGCTCATAGAGAACGGTTTCTGACCCTGAGTAATCTGGTGTTTGCCCGGTGTCTTTCCCTTGATCTCATTCGGTGCGGCAATAAATTCGGCGCGGGCTTTTGTCTGGCCGGCATGGAAGCTATGTCGGTCAAAACGGGGAAAGCGATCATTGATAGTTTTAAATTTTTATCCTGCGAGGATGCCTGGACCTCTGTGGTTTATCTTTGTACTGGTTTATATTACATGGCGCAAAAGAAAAGCATCCGGCAATACCGGATCGATATTGATGGAAATTCTTTTGGGGGGGAATATTTCAATATAACCATCGCTAATCAGCCGTATTGCGGGGGGAATATGCGCTCGGCATTGGAAGCCCGTCCCGATGACGGTTTTATCGACATCTATATAACAAAACCCGTACCGCTTCATCAGCGTATCCAATTCAGCGTCGATTGTTTAAAAGGCCAATATACAAAGTGGCCTCACCTTGTTTCGCATTACCGGGGTAAGCGCGTGTCCATTACCTCCGACGTGGTAATGCCCATCTGTTTTGACGGGGAAACTTTTTTTGACACAGCTATTCATGCCGAAGTCGTCCCCCATGGGATAGATTTTACCGGCCCCATAGACATTGACTCTGCCGGAAAGGAGTTCTGATCTATGGCCGGTACAAAAAATAACAGCTATTTGCTGAACAGGATTATATTCTTTAATATGACGATTACCTTTCTGGCGGGGTATGCGATTCTTACCCTGATCTATTGTTTTTTGTTCCTGCCTTCTGGCAGCGAACGTCTTTACCGTCTTTTTATTACCGCGTTGATTTTCGTTCTGGTGTTGTACGTAAATTTACGTGCAAAGATCCCCCGGGCGGTAAAGTCCTGGATGGCGCCGTTTGCTGCCATAATCGGAGAGTTAATCATTGCCCTGTTGATCAAAGGGGACAGGCTTTATATGATTTTTATCATAGCCTGGGAAATTATCAGCTTTACTTATCTGTCGCCTTCCGGACTGTTGGTATACCTCTTGGCCTGCAACGCTGTTTTGATCCCTGTGATCTTTTTTTTCCGGTTTAATATACTGGGCGCGGGCCATCTTTTGTCCGACGAGGTATTCGGAATTTTGGTCTATGAACTGATAGGAATTATACTCCTCACGCTATCCGTTCTGATCCATCGGAGGTTTTATTTTACGGATAAAACCAGCCGTACCTTCGAGACCATCATGGAAACCATTCCCAATTATATGGTCATTATCAATGAAAACGCCGAGGTAGAATACATCAGCGCGTCCCTGGCCGCCACTATCGGCATGGTCCAGCGGCAATACGTGGAAAGACGTCCGCTCCTGGATTTGTTTTCATCCGGGGACATGAAAATGAAGTTTCATGAATTCATGGAACGGAGCGGTTTTATCGAAGAAAATTTCGAAGCCGTCGTTCATGGGAAAAAAATGTGGTTTATGATACGGTCCTCTCCCCTGGAAGAAGGAAAGCGCTCCCGGCTTTTTGAATGGACGGATATTACGCCTATCATGGAAGCGAAGAACGAGGCGGAATCCGCGGCCCGGGCAAAAAATGATTTTCTAACCAACATGAGCCATGAAATCCGTACCCCTATGAACGCCATAATCGGCATGACGGATTTGATGCTCACCAATCCCCTGGAACCGGAGCAGATGACCCGTGCGGATACTATTAAGGGCGCGGCCTTTTCCCTGCTCAACATCATCAATGATATTCTGGATTTCTCCAAAATCGACGCCCGGAAAATGGAGATCATCGTCAAGCCCTTTGATATTGCCGCGCTCATTGCCGATACCGTTAACATGATCGCGGTCAAGGCAAACGCCGCGAAATTGCCCCTGACAACCGTTATCTCGAAAGATATACCGCCCATCATCAAAGGCGATGAGATTCGGCTTAAACAGTGTCTTATCAATGTTTTGAATAACGCCGTTAAATTCACCAATAAAGGGTATATACAGCTCCGCGCCTGGGCCGAACCCCTGCCGGACGGCAGCATCAGGTTACATTTTTCCGTACAGGACACGGGCATAGGCATCAGGAAAGAAGACATGGGGAAACTTTTTGGCGAATTTCAGCAGCTCGATACCAGAAAGAACCGGAATATTGAAGGTACGGGCCTCGGCCTGGCTATTACCCGCCGTCTTGTGGAACTTATGGGCGGGACCGTCAGCGTTGAAAGCATTTACGGTACGGGGACCCTTTTTTCGTTTTATGTGGTCAGTGAGGGGCCCCACGCCGGCAAGCTGATCGAGATTGGTGAACCCAAAAAACTGCGCGTCCTTTGTTATGAGCTTCATCCCTTTAACGCACGGGCCTTTAGGGATATGCTGCGGGATATTTCCGTCCCCGGCGACGTGTGCATTGATACCGGCAGATTCCAAAAACTGTTGAGCGCCGGCAAATATACCCATGTGTTTTTCGACAGAACCGGCAAAACCGTTGTCCGCGAGTTTTTGGGCCGCCAGGGAACGAAATTTGTACTTCTAAAAGAGATTGCCGATAAATACGACCGGGATATACCGAATGTGATAAACCGGCCCCTCCTCTTTGTGGCCTTGGCGGATGTACTGAACGGGAGAAGCCGTTATGAACGGCGACCGCTCCGGGAGGACGGCTCTGTTACCGGCTCCTTGCTGCTCAAGGACTGCCGGGTGCTGGTCGTTGATGATAACGCGGTCAATCTTACGGTGGCTGTGGGGATCTTGCGGCGGTACGGCATCACGGTAGATACCGCTGCCGACGGGGAAGAAGCGCTGAAAAAAGCACGGGAGCAAGACTACGATATCATCTTCATGGATCACATGATGCCCGGCATGGACGGCCTGGATGCCACTAAAGCGATCCGGGCCCTGGACGGTCCCCGTTCCCAGGTTGTGATAATCGCCCTGACCGCCAACGCCGTGGTCGGTTTCCAGGAACAGTTCCTTGAAGC
>JAIRLK010000019.1 GCA_031259515.1 Treponema sp.
TCCCATCTACCACGACGAGCTGTATAAAGTTATAAAGCCCGTGTTTGATATTATCTGCCGTCGGCCCTACCGCAACCCGTGCGGTTTCGGAACCGTAATACACGCTCACCGGAAAGGGCTGATTATCCACCGTTACCGGCTGCTCCTCTCTCTGAGGCGCTACCGCTACCGGGGAAAAACAACCCGCAAGCAGAACCGCGGCAAGTCCGAATGTCAATATAACAACAGTTTTTATCTTTTGCATAAAAACCTCCATCTTTGTAAGTATCTTTCCCTTAACTTGCGACTCACAAGCCGTAAAGAGGGAAAGTTGAATATACATTCAACATCTAACATCCTAATTACAGAATATAGCGTCTATTCAAGAAGAAAACAATAGGCGACTGAATAATTACTTTTAAAGACCCGCGCCGCCGCCCTATTTCCGCTTTTTCCAGCGAATGTAAACCTGGCGGCCCGAACCATTGGCCTGGGGGCGTTCCTCCGCCTCGAACTGGGGGACAGCCCGGAACAGGTCGCCCAGCTTGCGGAAGCCGTAGTTCCGAGGATCGAACTCGCTGGACAGATTGTTGATCTTCTGGCCCACCGCCCCCAGATACGCCCAGCCGGATTCGTCGGCCAGGTCGTCCACCGCGTCGCGGAGCATCTTGAGGAGTTTGCGGTCCACCTTGAATTCCTTACGCGCCTTGGCTGCGGGCCGGGCATCGTCCTCGTCAGCCTCTTCCTGAACGGCCAGGAGGATTTCAGTATAGATGAATTTGTCGCAGGCCGAAACAAAGGCGCGGGGGGTCTTCTTCTCCCCAAAACCATAGACCGTAAGACCGCTTTCCCGAAGACGCGCCGCCAGGCGGGTAAAATCGGAATCGCTGGAAACGATGCAGAAGCCGTCGAGCTTCCCGCTGTAGAGCAGATCCATGGCGTCGATGATCATGGCCGAGTCGGTGGCGTTCTTGCCGGACGTATACGAAAACTGCTGAATAGGCTGAATGGCGTATTCCAGCAGCCGGTCTTTCCAGGAGCGAAGGTTCGTGCTTGTCCAGTCGCCGTAGATGCGCTTGACGCTGGAAACTCCGTATTTAGCTACTTCTCCCAGAAGCCCCTCAATGATGGCCGGCTGGGTGTTGTCCGCATCAATAAGGACCGCAAGTTTGGTCTGGCTCATCTCCGGGACCGAATTTGAATAGTGATCTGAAAATGGGAACAAGGGCATGTTATTCTCCAAAGATTGATTGTTTAATCCGCCGCAAAAGGCTGATTTTTCCCAGGGGCAGGCGTATCTCATTCCCCTCAGGCATGGTTTTAAGCGCCAGGACGGTTTCGCCCCCCCGTTTTTCCAGGGCCGCGGGAATGCCCGTCAGACGGCTCGATTCGCCTTCCGGCGTTACCCAGAGGACTTCCACCGGGCATTTAAGGGCAATGGCCTGTTTTGCCACTAAGGTCTTTCCCGCGTAATCAAGATTGCGGGCCTCCAGCTTTTCACCTCGCACAACGCCGCCCGCCAGTTGGGACTCGCTGAGGATAAGCCGCCGGTCTATACGGGCGGCAAGCTCCTCCGCATCAAGCTTGGGCAGGGCAAGTTTTCCCAGGGCCTGACGGAAACGCTCTTGATACGCAGGGGCATCCCTCAAGACCG
Source organism: Treponema sp. (assembly GCA_031259515.1). Classification (GTDB taxonomy): domain Bacteria; phylum Spirochaetota; class Spirochaetia; order Treponematales; family Breznakiellaceae; genus JAIRLK01. The sequence continues at coordinate 1,634 of JAIRLK010000019.1, forward strand.
GCGGGGAACCCTCAGCGGCTCGTTCCCGCTCCGCGCCCGTTCCCGCCATCGGGCTGGATTGGGGGAAAACAGGAGCTGGAAGCAGGGGCGGAGTCTTGAGCGGGGGATAGGGCGACGAACCCCGGACGGGCGCGGCGCGTGCGGCACGGGCCGTCCCGCCTTCCCGCCGGGAATGAATCCAGGACTCCGCCGGAGCGTCTCCCGCCGAAAGGGGAGGCCGGGCGACGATGTCCACCCCCGCCTTCTGCAAGCCTTGCAGGACTTCGCCCGCCTCCTGAACCGCCTGCCCCAGACAGGACAACAAATACACCCCCGGCGCAAGGGACCGGGCGATCAGGGACGCAATGGGTTCGGTCTGAGCCAGATAACGCCGGCCCTCCGAAAGGACCAGCACGGTTCCCTGGTGCAGCGCAACATCAGCATACCGGATTCCCCAATCATGCAGCGTCCATCTCAGGTTCTGGTCCACGGCCTTTTTGGAAAGCCGCTCCAAATGCGCTATCATGGCGCCGGCATCAAGTCCAAAGTCGAATCCCCGGACCACCGACTCCCTGGTCAGTTCAAACCGAACCGCGGCCCCCGCCTCCCGTATCGTACAGAAGGCGGCGAGGATCAGGGCATCGGCAAAGGGAATCTCCGGGTAGAGGATACAGGAAAAAGGGGTATCCAGGGCGATTACCGGGCCGGAAACAGCGCCGGCATCGGGGACCGGGACCAGGCGCCGGCAATCCGTATCCGGGGGAACGCCGCCTCCCCGTACCGGCGCCATAAGACCGGCGGTTTCCAGGGCTTCAAGGAAACCGCCGGCCCCGGATGTCCCTATGCTCAGCGGGATCATGCCTACTTCTCCCCACCGGGGATTCCCGGCTTCGTTCCGTTCAAGGATCTCCACCAGGCGTTTAAGGGTGGACAGAGGGTAGGCTTGCCGTTCTTGTAAAGCGCCGGCAAAACGGTGAACAAACTGGGCCAGCTTCTGGATTCTGCCCTGGTGAGGGTACCGGATTATGGGATCCGGATCATGACAATAACTGTAGATTCCCCCGGCCCAGTATTCCCTTCTTTCCCGGGGAGACAGGTTCCTGAAAAAAGTAAGCCGCCGGGTGTCCAGCGTCAGACGGCCCTCCTCGGACGAAAAGAGGCTGATGGTATGCAGGCCGCCTATAAGTCGCTCAAGATTCAGGGCAGGAAATATCCGCTTCCCCTCATCCATCGCTTTTTTCCTCAGCTTCCCCTCGGCCTTGAAGAATTCCTGTTGGCTAAACAAAAAGGCGAACAGCCCGGCAAGGATACGATCATCCGGGATCGGGACCGTCTCCGCCTCCAGGGGGAACGACGGCAGAAGGGCGCCCATGTCCGTTATCAGCGGGGAAAGTACCGGCGCAAGGATGGGGTTCAGGGACAGACGATACACGCCGTCCTCCCGGAAACGGTACACGATGAGCCGTTCCTCCAGGTTAAGGAGCATCCCGTGCAGGTCCAGGCAGGAGTATTCCCCGGCGAAAAAGCTTTCCAGTTCCCCCGGCGCGGGTTCTCCCAGGGCGGCAATGGATGCGATGATACGCCTATCCCCTTCGTCAATATACGCGGCGATGATGTCCTGGATTTCCCGGCGGGACAAGAAGGATACAAGGTCTTCCATCAGGCGGTGCTTGTTGAACGGAGTCTTGATGCTGCCGAAAACATTCCTCAGCAGGTCGAAATAGGCGGTATCCGGTAAGGTAAGGAGGGCGGCCTCCCATTCATCTTCCGTCCGAAAAGACATTTGCCTCATGATGAACCGATAACCCCGGTCCCACAGGCGCCTCGTTCTTCAAGGCTCCAATGTTGAATGAAATATTTGTATCCTTGTTCGGTCAGGAATTTCTGGCGGTTCGCCGCGAAATCTTCTTCTACCGTGTAGCGGGAAACGACTGTATAAAAGGAGGAATTCCGCAACCGGCTTTTGGGCCGTAAGATGCGGCCCAGCCGCTGGGCTTCCTCCTGGCGGGATCCGAAAGACCCGGAGACCTGGATGGCCATGGAAGCGTCCGGCAGATCGATGGCAAAGTTCGCCACCTTGGATACCACGATGACCCGTATCTCCCTTCGTTTAAAAGCGCCGTAGATCCGTTCCCGTTCCGCATTGGGCGTCTTCCCGGTAATGATGGGGGCTTTGAGGGCCTTTGCAAGGGATTCGAGCTGGCCGATATACTGGCCTATCACCAAAATGTAGTCTTCCGGATGATTTGCCACGAGCTGCCTGACCGCAGTCTCCTTAAAGGGATTTTCGCTGGCTATACGGTACTTTTCCCGTGGAACAGCCGCCGCGTAGGGTATCTTCAAGTTTTCCGGCATATCTAGGCGTATCTCCGTGCAGACGGCGCAGGCGATCCATCCCTTACCTTCAAGGTCTTTCCACGGCACGTCGTAGCGCTTGGGCCCCACCAGGCTGAACACCGCATCCTCCGCGCCGTCCTCCCGGATCAGGGTGGCGGTAAGGCCCAGGCGTCTAACCCCCTGTAATTCCGCGGTTACCCGGAACACCGGCGCCGGAAGCAGATGAACCTCGTCGTAAATGATGAGCCCCCAGGCCCGCTCCCGAAAAATCCTAAAGTGGGGGAAATCCCCGTCTTTTTGGGGCCGCCAGGTGAGAACCTGGTACGTGGCCACGGTAACCGGCGCCACGGCCTTGGAATCCCCGGTATACTCGGCGATCTGTTCCGGCGTCAAACCGGTCTTGTCCAGAAGCTCGTTTATCCACTGATGAACCGCCGCCACGTTGGTGGTCAGTACCAGGGTGTTGGTCTTGAGGAGGGACATGACGACCATTCCCACCATCGTCTTCCCCGACCCGCAGGGAAGCGCCACTACCCCGTAGCCTGATCCCGGTCTGCCATCCCCCAGCACAGACCGGGCGGCCTCGATCTGGTAATCCCGGGGCCTGAAAGGAAGCCCCCCGCCGCTGGTCTCCCTCAGGGCAATATCCAGCTGTTCCCCGGAAATCAGGGGGGCCATATCCTGCACAGGCCACCCCAGCCTGATAAGTTCCCGTTTGACTATGCCCCGGTCCGTCAAGCGTAGCCTGAACCCCGTGTCCATTTTTTCCAGATACTTGTTCAGGGTTTTGGCGGCCCCTATTTCCGCCCGAACAGCAGGCTCCTCAATAACCAGGAAAAGCTCTTCCGGTAAAACCGCCGCCGCGTCCCCGTCAAAGGCGGCGGCAAGCTGGTCCTCGGAAACCATTCGTATCTTCCCGTACCGGGCCATAGTATCGGAAAAACTTTCGACAATTCCCGGCGGGATGGGGTAACGGGTGTACGTTTCCAGCGCGGCGGCAATATCAGGCGGCGTCAGCCCCGCGCCGGCAGCGTTCCACAGGGAAAGGGGAGTAATCCTGAAGGTGTGGATATGTTCCGGGGACTTTTCCAATTCCGCAAAAGGCAGAATAGCAGCCCGCGCGTTCTCCGCCCCCGGCGCATGAACATCAAGAAGCAATGTTTTATCGCTTTGCACAATCAACGGATTTGCCGGATCAGCCGCCATAATTCGATAATTATAGAATAAAGTACCCGTTATTAAAAGAGGATTTGAACCTCGAAGGACCGCAGGTCCCCCGCACAGACAAGTAACGATACAAAAGTTACAAAAATCGAAAAAAACGGACGCGGTTCAGGTTTTGGGGCCGCTACATTTCAAGTTCCATCTGCCCGTTTTCAAGGTCTTCCCGGTTCCGGCCTTTCTGGGGGAAAAATTCCCTATGCCATCCCAGGGCGGCGGCTATGGACCGGACTACGGGGAGCACTTGGGAGTCGGTGTAGTGGTCGTAATCGAACCGGGCATGGGGCAGAGACGCGGGTTCCGGGCCGTTTACCGTCCAGACGAATTCTACCGTTCCCCGGCGGCCTTTCCAGCCCAGGGCCCGTGCGGCCTTTACCTGGGGCGGCGTGGAAGCGGTGTAGGTTTCCGGAGGCCGGGAAAGGCGTTTCCGGTAGACCAGTTCCCCGTCCAGCTTCCCCGATCTCAGATCCTTTAGGATGACGGAAACTTTCCGTCCCAGGGCATCCTCTTCGGCGCCGGAAAACGCCAGTTCTAAAAGTTCCAGTTGTATCCGCCGGGCAAGGGGCGTAACGTCGCTCCGCACCGCCTCCATGCCTTTCACCTCCACTTCGGCGGTCCCGTCTTCTTTCAACAGAAAGCCCCCATATCCCTTGGCCCGGCCCCGGGCGGCCTGTCCCTTTTCGCGAAGGGCGCGCAGGGGCGGGATCAGGAAGCGGCGGTAGGCTTTCTCGAACCTCATTTCCAGGAAGGACTCAAGCCGGTATTCTTCCAAAATTCGCTGCGCCAGGAAGCGGTTCAGCTCTCCGGCCAGGTTCCCGCAGAGCGCGGCGAAATCCCCATACCCCGCGCTGTCCGGGAGGCCGGTCTCCACAAAAAGGGAGTCCGTGTCCCCGTAGAGTACCCGGCGGCCCTGGCCGGCGAACCAGTCACGGGAGGCGAGGAGCCACATGCGGGCAAAAGAGGTGATGGCCCCGGCCAATTCGGTACGGGCATACCGACAGGACCGGGTTCCCAGGACACCGTAAAAGCTGTTCATAAGTATCTTATACACATGGGCGGCGGTATCGTCCCCGGCGTCCAGGGCCTTTTGCCGGGCGGCGAAGTACCGGGAGATCAAGGCGGGCAGGACCCCCGGCGTCCGGGAAAAAACCGCTCCGTTGGGCGCGGTAATGACCTCCGCCGGGGATGCCGAAACGCGGGCATGGGAGAGGGGATCCACGTTGAAGGTACGGATGATGGTGGGGTAAAGGCTGCGGAAATCGAAAACCGCCACATTGCGGAAAAAACCCGGCAACGGATCTAGCACGGTTCCCCCGGCGGCGCCGGAAACATCCCGGTCCTGGCAAAGGTCTGGGGCTATCCCTTTCCGCCGGAGTTCCATGCCGTAGACGCGCTCAAAACTGACCACGCTGGTCCAGGCTTTATCCAGAGAAACCCCGGTCAGGGCGGCTCGTTCCATGGTCAGGTGGAAAAGGCCGGTCCTTTGCAATATTCGCGGTACCAGTTCCGCATCCCGGCAACAGTAGTTTCCAAAGGCCACTGGGTCTTCCCTGTACAGGCGATCCAACTCCGTTATTTTATCCGTCCCGGTGGAACCTACCAGCTTCCCCTCACCCAATACCCGTTGAGATACTGCTTCCAGGCTAAAATCCGAAGACCCGCCAAGGTCCCCTCCCCGTGAACCGGAACGGACAATCCGCAAGGCGTCGATCACCTGCCGCCCCGGAACCAGGGCCGCCGCCGACCGCCGGGACCCGCCCGGATAGAAAGCGCCCGCGTCGTCCCGGGAAACCTCTGCGGGACCGCCGCTTCCGGCAAAGAACTTTGCCTCATCCCCGCCCCGTCCCAGGGCAAAGGGTATCCCCAGGCTTCCGCACCGTTTTGCCAAAACAGGAAAATCAAAGTCCAGGAAATTCCAGCCCGTCAGTACATCGGGGTCAGCAGCCCGAAGGTCTTCAAAAAAGGCCGTAAGCATGGACCGCTCATCGGGGTGGAAGATGACCCGGCCCTTTGGCGGAAAGGATTCCTTGCCGGGGAGGACCACCCGGACACAAGAACGCTGCTCCCCCGCGCCGCCGAGGGATTTCCCGTTTCCGGCCAGGATAGCTGCGCCGGTATAGACCGCGCCCACCGCCCGGACAGCGCCTGAGCGGGTATCGGTTTCAATATCAATAGAAGCTATACGAAGGGGCGCATAACCCGCCGCCTGACCTGCAAGCGTATTCAGGGCGGCGGATTCAAGGGACCGTATCGTCGGATCCGGGAACACCATATCCACAAAGCGCCCAGGCCGGGAGGGGCCCCGGATTTCCAGGGGTCCGCGTATTTCCCTTTCGGCGAGGAAGGCATCCGGGGGCTTCTGGTCCCCGTCCGGGCTGGGGATGCCGGCGGATTCCAGGGCATCCAGAGCGGCGGACCGGTCCCGGTACCGGGTAAAGCGGAGGCGGGCCAGGAGTTTGTGGGGCTTTGCCTCTAAAATCGAACATTTTTGCGCATTACGCAAAGTCTCGCAGGTTCCCAGGAAGCCGTTCCCGGAAAAAGGCTCCAGGCAGGGAGGCTCAACCGTATAGGACAGGCCGGCAAGCAGGCCGGCGCATCGGGACAAAGCGTCCTGGGAAATATGGAAGGAAGGCCGCCATCGGGATTCCATGGCGGCGAAAGACCGGCCGTCGGCCAGACGGCCGGTGAGGTAGAGCCGATCCCGGCGGAGATCCGCATAGGCGTGGACCAGGAAACCGGGCAGGAAGGGAAAGCCGCCGTTTTCCACCGTACCGGGGGTATTCCCGGTATCGCAAGAAGCGGAGGGGGCTGATTCACACAAGGTCCCACAGGCTCCTAAGACCCCGGTTTTTCAGAGACGATACGGGTGGAGAAGCTCACCAATACCAGGCATCCCAGGTGGTTAACGTTACCGGTCATCTCCAGGATAAGAACCACGGGTGAAGCCCCCTCCTTAAACCGCTTGTTTCCGGACCGGGCCGTCCGTGGCCTCTCCCGCAGACACGCCGCCCATGATGAACCACGCAACGAGCATACATACCCCGCCAAAGACGAAGATTCCCGGGTAACCGCTCAAATCAATGACCGCCCCGGTGATAGGCGGCGCCAGAATGGCCGCGCTCTGACTGAAGGTGTAGTAGAGCCCCGTGTAGATCCCCATGTTGTTGAAAGCCGCCATCTGCCAGAGCATAGGAAAAGAATTCACCACGACCCCTATCCACACCGCGCCATAGAGGAACATCAGGACGAGGAAGATCCCCAGCCTGCCATTCAGGGGAAGGCCCCTGCCCTGGGCTATGGCGCCGGTTACCGGGATAAGGAGCAAAACAACCGTGAGGAGGGCCAGGCTCAACCGGATATAGTTCCGCCGGCCTATACGGTGGGCGAAATAGCCCGTAGGGATAGCCAAAAGTACGCTGGAAATCCCGGCGATTCCCTGGGCCAGGGCTGCGTTTGACTCGGCCACCCCCACGGCTTCCACCAGGTAGAGCCCCAGGAAGGGCTTTACCCCCTCATAGGCCATGAACCAGAAGAACAGGGAAAGCAGTATCCGGGGCACACTGGAATCCCCGGAGGAAAACACCGTCCGTATTGAATCCACTACCCGTATGCGGGCCTCTTCCCCGGCGTCTTCGGGGATGCGCTCCCGGACAAACAGCAGCAGGATGATGGCGGCCACGATGATGCAGCCTCCCGCTACGGTAAAAGGCAACCCGACCTGTATGTTCATCAGCCTGGTCAGGGCCAAGGTCCCCACGATGAGCCCAATCCCACCCATGGTGTTGATAACCCCGTTGGCTTCGGACCGGAAATCCCCGGGGATGGTATCGGGCATCAGGGCGACTATAGGACCCCGCACGGAGGTCTTGAAGATGTTGAATATGAAAAGGATTATAATCAGCGCCCAGAGGGATACATCCGCCAGGATAGGGATCAGGTGAAACAAAACCGCCGAAATGGGCAGCATCACCACAATAAAGGGCATACGCCGGCCTATCCTGGTCCGGGTAAGATCGGACCAGACGGCAATGACCGGGATCAAAAAGAGCTGCAAGATATTATCCAGGGTCATCACCCCTCCAACCAGGGTGTTTGACGCTATATACCGCCGGAGAAACAGGGGAACATATGTGTCATAGAGGGGATCCATCAGACCCATAGTGAAAAATCCGCATCCGATCAGGAATGTGACCGGCATATAGGCTGAAAATCCCTTCTTGTTGTCTCTTGCCATATCTCCTCCATAACTATACTATCAAAAATATCAAATCTAAGCCGATATTAAACCGGCTGTTATTTTATCGCATTTTTTTTACTTTTGCTATGCTTTTCCTCTTGACGAAACGCTATCTATTTGTTATTTTTGCACAATGCCATAAAGTTCATGAATTTATAGTATATTGCGCCCTTGTAGCTCAGTTGGCAGAGCATATCCATGGTAAGGATAAGGTCATCAGTTCGATTCTGATCGAGGGCTGTATGTTTTTTTAATGGGAAATTTTAGACTAAAAGCCGGTAGGGGGGATGTATGGCAAGCAAAAAAAATGTAGTTGAGCTTATCGCGTTACAATGCAGTGAGTGTAAGCGGAAAAATTATACCACCAAGAAGAACCGGCGGAATATGCAGGAAAAGCTGGAAATGAACAAGTACTGCCCTTTTGACCGGAAGCATACCCTGCACAAAGAAACAAAGATTAAATGAGTTTTTAGGCCAGTAGCTCTAATGGTAGAGCGCCGGTCTCCAAAACCGGATGTTGTGGGTTCGAGTCCTACCTGGCCTGTGGAGAATTTTGGGTTAAAGAAGGGTCCAGGTAGGACTCGAAGGATTTTTGTGGACGGTTCAAGGCGAGACATCGCAGCCTTGAGCCGGTAAAGCGCCAGGGATGGCGGTTTAGCAAAAACCCCGGCCTGGAGGGGCGAAGCAGGAAGCTGAGGCCCGGAAGGGAGTCCTGCCTGGCCAGTGTACCGATTCCAGGAAAAGAGGAAGGCATGGGTAAACTAGTACAATTTATCAAGGAATCCTACGCCGAATTACGGAAGGTCATTTGGCCGAGTCGTGATGATGTTGTTAGTTCCGTAAAAGTGGTCATTATCTCTACCGTCATTATCGCCGCTGTTTTAGGCCTGGTGGATGTATTGTTGCTCCTTGGTGTGCAGGCTATATTTTAATAAAGGGTAAACTATGGCTACAGGCTGGTATGTCCTCCACGTCTATTCAGGATACGAGAATAGGATCGAAAAAACTATCCGCATGATGACCGGAAACGGGGATCTTGATAAGGAGATCCTGCGGGATGTAAAGGTCCTTTCCGAGGAAGTAGTGGAAGTTCGGGATGGGAAGAAGTATACCCAGACCCGGAAATTCCTTCCCGGTTATGTCCTGGTGGAAATGGACTTGCCCGATCTCGCGTGGAAGGCTACCTGTTCCAAGATTCGTAGTATCCAGGGAGTGACGGGTTTTGTGGGGACCTCATCGGATCGGAAACCCCAGCCCCTTCATGGCGATGAAGTTCGGGCCATTCTGCAAAAGGCCGGGGAAATTAAGGGGGAACGGTCTGTCCGGGCCCGGCAGTCCTTTGCCGCTGGAGAACAAGTCAGGATTATAGACGGTCCCTTTGAGACCTTTACCGGTACCATTGATGTTGTTAATCAGGAGAAGAACAAGCTTACGGTTATGGTGGGTATATTCGGCAGAAATACCCCGGTAGAGGTGGATATCCTCCAGGTAGAAAAGGTATAACAAATACGGTTGCCCTGGTTTTGGGGCAAGTCTAACTAAGTAGGAGAGGACCCGCATGGTTCTCGCTAGTCCGGCGAAGGCCGGACATACTACGAAGGAGTTTTTATGGCAAAGAAAAAGATCGCCGCCTTGGTCAAGCTCCAGTGCCCGGCGGGTAAGGCCACTCCGGCCCCGCCTGTCGGACCAGCACTAGGGCCTCACGGGGTCAGCGCTCCCCAGTTCGTCCAGCAGTTCAATGACCGGACGAAGAGCATGGAACAGGGTCTTATTATACCAGTGGTAATCACGATTTATACCGATAAGTCCTTTACCTTTGTCCTCAAGACGCCCCCTGCGGCCGTTTTGATCAAAAAGGCTATCGGGCTTGAAAAGGGATCGGGGGAACCGCATAAGAACAAGGTTGGGAAAATTCCCCGGGCCAAGATTGAAGAGATCGCCAGTCTTAAGATGGCGGATCTTTCGGCCAACGATCTTGAAGGGGCCATGAAGATCATTGCCGGGACCGCCCGGTCTATGGGCGTCGAGGTGGAAAAATGAAGCGTGGAAAAAAATACCTTGAAAGCCTGAAGAAATACGATCCCGCCGCTGTTTATGAACTACAGCCCGCGTTGGATATGCTAAAGACCCTTGCCTTTGCCAAATTTGACGAGGCGGTAGATGTTTCGGTAAAACTGAACCTGAAAAAGAGCCAGTCCGTGCGGGATACGGTGGTGCTTCCCAATCAGTTCCGGTCGGAAAAGCGGGTTTTGGTCTTCTGCAAGGCCGAAAAGGAAAAGGAAGCCCAGGAAGCCGGGGCCGCCTATATAGGCGGCCAGGACCTGATAGACAAGATAAAGGGCGGGTGGCTTGATTTCGATGTGGCGGTGGCCACTCCGGATATGATGAAAGACGTGGGCAAGCTCGGTATGATTCTGGGCCGTCGAGGGCTTATGCCCAATCCAAAGACCGGGACCGTTACCTTTGATATTAAGAGCGCGTTGTCGGAGCTCAAGAAGGGGCGGGTGGAATTCAGGGCCGACAAGACCGGGGTGATTCACCTGACAGTCGGGAAGCTTTCTATGGATACCGGGAAGGTGGCCGAGAACATCAGGACGATAGTTGCCGAAGTCAAACGGAAACGCCCTGCGGATGCTAAGGGTGAATTCATTAATACCATTTCGGTGTCTTCCACTATGGGCCCGGCGTGTGGGTTACACTAAAGGACGAGGAGTAGCAAATGGCCATTGTCGCTAAGAAATTGCAAGACGTGAAAGTGTCCTCGATAAATGAATTAAAAGAACTATTTAGTACGTCGGAAGATTTTATCTTTGCCGATTACCGGGGATTGACGGTGGAGCAGATTACTGTGCTGCGGAAGCGGCTTAGGGCTAAAGGCGCTCAGTTCAAGGTGGTAAAGAACAATTTTGCCCGTATCGCCTTTGAACAGCTCTCCTCTCCGGATGTGTCCGGGTATCTGGCGGGGCCCACGGCGATAGCCCTTGCTCCGCAAGATGCCAACGAGGCGGCTAAGTTGCTTTTTGATTTCACCAAAGAGGCGCCGGTCTTGCGCGTGAAAGGCGGGCTGGTAGGTAAGACCGTCTATGGCGCCGCTCAGATGGAAGCCTTCTCTAAGCTGCCCGGCAGGCTGGAACTCATTTCTATGCTTATGTCGGTGATGAACGGCCCGGTACGGAATGCGGCCGCCGCCCTCAACGATATTCCCGCCCGGCTGGTGCGTACTATCAAGGCAGTTGGGGACAAGAAGGCCGAAGGCGAGGCGGCGTAAGAGCCTGTTGCGCTTCGCGCATAAAATGGTATAAATTGCATATTTATACCTTACAGGCTCTAAGAACCGGCGGGGCTTTGCGTAATTTACGCATTTCGATGTTCCTTTGGTTAAAAGATTTTGTTTGAATTCCTTCAGGCTTCGTTGGATATAATCCTTGGTTGCTGTCCTGTGGGGATTAAATCCGGGTAAACCGGACGCGGTTCGTATGAAGCGCGGGAATTGCATATTTTAAGGAGAAGTTAATATGGCAGCCCTTACTATCGATCAGATTATTGAAGCGATCTCTTCCATGACGGTTCTGGAGGTTTCGGAACTGGTGAAAGCTATGGAAGAAAAATTTGGAGTTTCCGCCGCCGCCCCTGTGGCTGTGGCTGCGGTCGCCGCGCCCGCCGCTGAGGCTGTTGAGGAGAAGACGGAATTCAATGTTATTCTTAAGGCCTATGATAATTCCAAGAAGATCTCGGTTATCAAGGAAGTCCGGGCGGTTACCGGCCTGGGGCTTAAAGAGGCAAAAGACCTTGTTGAAGGGGCTCCCAAGCCTATCAAGGAAAATGTCTCCAAAGAAGAAGCCGCTAAAATCAAGGAACAGGTCACTGCCGCCGGCGGTACGGTTGAAATTCAGTAAAGCAGTTGCGGCCCAAGGGAACCGGTTAACCAGGATTTTTTGTACGACGGGGTGTTCGGGGTTATGTCCTGAACAAAAAGTTCCTCAATGCCGCTGGTTCCCGTGGGCGCGAAAGACAGTTTGGTTTCTCTTTAAAGGGATGGCGGAAAGAGCTTTAAGGCCTTTTCTGTTTGTTTCTACAGCTTCCGGCTTTGGTCGGGGCTGTTGTAAATTTTATGAGGTGTTTCTTTGGGAACACGAATAGGGGCGGTTTTGGGCTGTTGCCTGAAGGCTGCCATCTCGCAATTTAAAAACTTTTCCACCCGGTCAGCCCGGGAGCCAATAGCAGGGGGGGTAATACATGGTAAAACAAAAGACTAACGCAAAAAGGACCTATATCGGGAAGGATATTCAGGATGTTATGGACTTGCCTGATCTTATTGATATACAACTCCGTTCCTACGAACGTTTCCTTCAACGGGAAAGACTACGGAATAAAGAACCCCCGGAGTTACAGGGCTTGGAAGAAGTGTTTCGCAACACCTTTCCTATTGAAAGTCCTAACGGCGATATGGTTTTAGAATATGAATACTATATTTTGGATGAAGAGAACATCAAATTTTTCGAGCATGATTGCAAACAAAAGGGGCTGACTTACGCGGTGCCCCTGAAGGCCCGGGTCAACCTGATCTTCCAACAGACCGGCGAGATCCGCCAGAAGGACATTTACATGGGAGATATTCCCATCATGAGTGAACGGGGGACCTTCATCATTAACGGCGCTGAACGGGTGGTGGTTTCTCAGATTCACCGGTCGCCGGGCGTCATTTTCAGTCATGAAAAGGGAATTTTCTCTTCCAGGATCATCCCCTACCGGGGGTCCTGGCTGGAGTTTGAAATAGACCAGAAACGGGAACTCATCTACGCCAAGATAGACCGCAAGAAGCGTATCCTGGGGACTATCTTCCTCCGGGCCTTGGGGTATACCTTCAGGGAGGACATCATCAGGGCCTTCTACAAGACCGAAATCCTGGAGGTGAGGGACGATAGGGAGACCAAGGAAAAATTTTCCGGGAAGGTCCTGGCTGCTGCGGTTTGGATTGCGGATAATTCCGAAGGAGAGAGTGCGGAAGACGCCGCCGGGCGGAAGAAACTCTACCGGGCAGGGGAAAAACTGCATCCTCATAACGTGGACGAACTCCTGGTTAACGGCATCTCTACGGTGGAAGTCATTGACTTTGAGGCTGAAGGGTCGCTCAATTCTACCATGTTTCTCAACTGCTTTGAACGGGAAGAGATCAAATTTGTCAAGGAAGACGACAGCCGGGACGAGCCTTCCAAGGAAGACGCTCTGTCTGCGGTGTATTCGGTACTCATGCCAGGGGAATCCATCACGGTGGAGGCTGCGGAAAAAGAGCTGCTGGGGATGTTCTTCACCAGCCGGCGCTACGACTTGGGTAAGGTGGGCCGGTATAAGCTCAACAAGAAATTCGATTTTCAGCCTCCCCTGGATGGATTCACGTTGACCCGGCAGGACATCATCGCCACGATGAAATTCCTGATTAAGGTTTATGTGGAGGATGAATGCATTGACGATATAGACCATCTGGGGAACCGGCGGGTGCGTTCCGTGGGCGAGCTTATGGCCAATCAGATGAAGACCGCCTTTAGCCGTATGGAGCGGATCGCCAAGGAGCGCATGAGCCTCAAGGAAACGGACACCATCAAGCCCCAGGACCTGATCTCCATCAAGCCTGTGGTTGCCGCAATCAAGGAATTCTTCGGTTCCAGCCAGCTTTCCCAATTCATGGACCAGGTTAATCCCCTGGCGGAACTGACCCACAAACGCCGGCTCAACGCCTTGGGGCCCGGCGGTCTTTCCCGGGAACGGGCGGGATTCGAGGTTCGGGATGTTCACTACACGCATTACGGCCGTATGTGTCCCATTGAGACGCCGGAAGGCCCGAATATTGGTCTTATCGTTTCTTTGGCGAACTACACCAGGGTAAACGACTTTGGGTTTCTGGAAACCCCCTACCGTAAGGTGGTTAAGGGGATTGTTACCCGGGACATTGAATACCTCTCCGCCATGGACGAAGACCGCTACTATATCGCCCAGGCTTCGGCGCGGCTGAACACCGAAGGGTTTTTCGCGGACGAGCAGGTCTCCTGCCGCCGCCAAGGGGATTACACGACCCGGAGTCCCGAGGACATTCAGTATATGGACGTGTCCCCCAAGCAGATCATCTCGGTGTCCGCCTCCCTTATCCCCTTCCTGGAGCATGACGACGCGAACCGGGCGCTGATGGGCTCTAACATGCAGCGTCAGGCCGTGCCTCTCATCTTCCCGGAGGAACCACGGGTAGGGACCGGTATGGAAGGGAAGTGCGCCTATGATTCGGGGGTGCTGATCAAGGCCCGGCGGTCAGGTACGGTAGTGCGGGTTACGGCTCAGGCCATCACTATACAGCCGGATCAAACGGATACTGGGCGTATCGCCGAAACCGGCGCCGAGGGGCTTGACGAGTACCGGCTGATCAAATATCAGCGGACTAATCAGGATACCTGCTACAACCAGCGGCCTATCGTGAAGATGGGGGAAACCGTTGTGGCGGGGCAGATCATTGCCGATGGGCCGGCTACGTGCAATGGGGAACTGGCCCTGGGGCGGAATGTCCTGGTGGGATTTATGCCCTGGAACGGGTACAACTACGAAGATTCGATCCTGATCTCCCAGCGGGTGGTCAAGGATGATATGTTCACGTCCATTCATATTAAAGAGTTCATCACCGAGGTTCGGGAGACTAAGCTGGGACCGGAAAAGATAACCCGGGACATCCCCAATACGTCTGAAAAGAGCCTGGACAACCTGGACGCCGAAGGCATCATCCGGGTGGGCGCCAAGGTCCGTTCCGGGGATATTCTGGTAGGAAAAGTAACGCCCAAGAGTGAAACCGAAACCACGCCGGAATTTAAGCTGCTCAACTCAATTTTCGGCGAAAAAGCCAAGGAAGTCCGGGATACTTCCCTGCGGGTCCAGCACGGTATTGACGGGACGATCATCGACATACAGCGCCTTAAACGTACCGAGGGCGACGACCTTAACCCCGGGGTGGATGAAGTGGTCAAGGTGCTTATCGCCACAAAGCGAAAACTCCGGGAGGGGGACAAGATGGCGGGCCGTCACGGCAACAAGGGCGTTGTGGCCCGGATTCTCCCGGAGGAGGATATGCCCTACATGGAAGATGGTACGCCCTTGGACCTTTGCCTTACTCCCCTGGGGGTTCCTTCCCGTATGAACATAGGCCAGCTCCTGGAAACGGAACTCGGCTGGGCGGCCAGTACCCTGGACGAGTGGTTCTCCGCCCCGGTGTTTCAGTCGCCCTCTGCCGATCAGATCGAGGAAAAGCTCAAGGAGGCGGGGTTGCCGGTAACTTCCAAGACCACGCTGAGAGACGGACGGACTGGGGAGGCTTTTGTGAACCCCATCTTCTGCGGGATCATTTACTTCCTCAAACTCCACCACCTGGTAGACGATAAGATGCACGCCCGGTCCACCGGCCCTTACTCGCTGGTAACCCAGCAGCCCCTGGGCGGTAAGGCCCAGTTCGGCGGGCAGCGTCTTGGGGAAATGGAGGTATGGGCCCTGGAAGCCTACGGCGCGGCTAATACCCTTCAGGAACTTCTGACCATCAAATCCGATGATATGACGGGGCGGTCTAAGATTTACGAAGCTATCATAAAGGGCGAACCTTCCACCACGGCGGGTATACCCGAATCCTTCAACGTTTTGGTTCAGGAATTGCGGGGCTTGGCGCTGGATATGACCATCTATGATGTCAAGGGAAAACAGATCCCCCTCACCGAGCGGGACGAGGAACTGATTAAAAAACTATCAGGTTCCAATTTTTAAGAGGTACAAAAATGCGGGACATTCAGGATTTTGATTCGATCATGATTCAACTGGCTTCCCCGGAGATGATTCGGGCATGGTCTTACGGGGAAGTGAAAAAGCCGGAAACCATCAATTACCGGACCCTCAGACCCGAAAAAGACGGCCTTTTCTGCGAGCGGATCTTCGGGACGACAAAGGAATGGGAATGTTACTGCGGTAAATTCAAATCCATACGGTACAAGGGGGTCATCTGTGATCGCTGCGGGGTAGAGGTAACCCACTTCAAGGTCCGCCGGGAACGGATGGGGCATATTGAGCTGGCCGCTCCGGTTTCCCATATCTGGTACTACCGGTCGGTTCCCAGCCGTATGGGGCTTCTTTTGAACCTGCCTATGCAGGCCCTCCGTTCGGTACTCTACTACGAGAAGTATGTGGTCATTGACAGCGGGGATACGGACCTGAAAAAGATGGATCTCCTTACCGAGGAGGAGTATTATGAAGCCCAGGAACGTTACGGCGGAGGCTTTTCCGCCGGGATGGGAGCCGAGGCGGTTCGTACCCTTCTGGAGAACCTCAATCTGGATCAGATGGCTGC
>JAIRLK010000066.1 GCA_031259515.1 Treponema sp.
GAGCTGGCGAAATTTCAGCCTGTCGGGGAGGACCACCCCTGGATACAGGCCCAGATCGCCCAGGTAAAGCGGATAGCCGCCCTGCAGAAGGACACCATGTACTTCTATAACGTTTTCAGTCCCTCTACCACGCTCACCCGGCTCATCGGACTGGAAGCCCTGATTGCCTTTTTTCGGGAGGACCCCGCCCTGATGGCGGATACCCTCGCGCGGATGGCGGAGGGTATCGCGGTCCAGGCCCGGAGCGCGATCCTGCCGGGCGGCGCGGACGGCGTCTACCTGAGTGTCCGGAACCCCGACATCAATCGGATGAGCGATGAGGAATACCATCGTTATTTTACCCCCGCGGACAAGATAGTTCTGGACGCCGCCAACGAAGCAAGTGAAAACAACATCCTCCATATTTGCGGCTATCAGGGGTGCAGGAACCGCCTCGAAGCCTGGACCGGCTACAAGGCCAAAGCCTACAACTGGGCGGTGAATGTGGAGGGGGTGAGCCTTGCTGAGGGGAAGAACCTTTTTGGCGGCGCGGCGGTGATCGGGGGCTTTGCCAATACCGCCGCCGATCCTATCTACAAAGGTTCCAGGGAAGAAATCGAAGCCTGTACCGAAAAAATAATCGCGGAAGCGGGTAAGAAGGGGGTTATTCTGGGGGCGGATTGTACCGTGCCGGATGACACGCCTTTTGAGCACTTTGAATGGGTCCGGGAAAAGGCGAAGGTTCTCTAGCAGCCGGCTGCGCTTGTGGATTTTCGCGGTACGTTCAAGGGTCTTGATCAATCTTTCGTTATTGGAGTATGATTAAACCACTAGATTTACTAAGATTTCATGGGGTAAGTCCCCATGCGATTTTAGTCATCTCTATCCGAAGTTTTAGTCGTCTCTATCCAAAGATGAGGAGGTTCAAAATGAAAAAGACGCTGTTTTTTGTCGTTTCTCTATTTTTTGCCGCCGCCGCGGTTTTTGCGGGGGCCGGGAGGGAGGCCCAGGCGGCCCCCGCAAAGGATACTATCGTATTCGGGGTCAATCTTTCGGCCACCGGGCTTTTCCACCCAACCCTGAATACTTCCAACGCGGACCGGGAGGTGGTCTTCCTGGTATTTAACCGCCTGGTAGCCACGGATCCTTCGGGGAACTATGTGCCGGAACTGGCGGAAAGCTATACCGCTTCGCCGGATGCCCGGGTCTATACGTTCAAATTGCGGAAAGATGTTACCTGGACCGATGGGCAGCCCTTTACCGCCGAGGATGTAGCCTTTACCTACGAGACTACCGCGCATCCCAAGTTTTTCCGGGGCATTGATGAATTTGCCCGCCGTCTGGAGGGGGCCGAAGCCTACCATGAGGGAACCGCCCCCAGTGTAGCGGGAATTAAGGTACTAGACCCCTATACGGTGAGTTTTACCTTTGCCGCCCCTTACCGGGACGCGATGGTCAAATTTATCGACATCCCGGTCCTGGCCAAACATATCTGGAGTAAGGCGCCGGTGGAGAGCTGGATGGAACAAGGGGACCTGCTGCGAAATCCCGTGGGAACCGGCCCGTACAAACTGGCGGAATACGTCCAGGATCAGTACGTCAGGCTGGAGCGGAACGAAGCGTACTTCAAAGGGGCGCCCAAGATTAAGACCTTTATCCTCAAACGCTCCAATCCTGATACCCGTCAGATTGAGGTTATCAACGGTGAATTGGACGCGGCCCGGGTGGTCTCCTGGAAAGACCGGGACCTGTCGGAGTATACCCGCCGAAACATCCCGATTGTGGAAGTAAAGAGCATCATGGCCTATTATATCGTCTTTAATAGTACCGATGAGGTTTTTCAGGACCCCAGGGTCCGGCTGGCGGCGGTTCACGCCCTGGACAGGCAGGCCCTGATCACCGCCATTGAAAACGGCCACGCGGTTACGGCGGAGACCCTGATATCCCCCAACCAACTGGTCTACCCCAAGGATATTACCCCCTACGACTTCAACATCGCCAAGAGCCTTGATCTCCTCAGAGAAGCCGGTTATACGGATACCAACGGGGACGGTATCGTGGAAAAGAACGGCCAGCCCCTCAAAGTAACCCTCCGGTACGACAATGTGGATGATACGGTCCTGGCCCAGCTTGTTCAGGCCCAGTTGAAGAAAGGCGGCTTTGATGTGGAGATCATTGGTTCCGACTTCAACACGGTCCTGGGGATCCTGCGCAGTACCACCGAGCCTTTCCAGATCGCTTTCATGGGCGCTACCTACCGGCCTAACCCCGGTTACGGCGCGGGGCATATGTGGATGGCCCGGTATGTCAACGACGAGGAGAACAACCGGCTTATCGCCCAGGCTAATGGTTCCACCAACGACCAGGAGGCTATCGCTCATTTCGGCGCCTGGGGCAAATACTTCCACGATCAGGCCCCTATCGCGGTACTCTACTTCAAATCCACCGGCTATGCGGTGAACCCCCGGCTTGTGGGATACGAGCCCACAACCACCGAATGGTTCCCCAATGTGGAGACCTGGTACTTTAAATAGCGGGTTCGTGATATACTGAAGGGCCGGGTTTCTTTCTTTCAAACGCCCGGCCCTATTAATTTGTACTAAATCAGAGAGGCGGATCGCAGAGATGATACGGTACATAGGCGGAAGACTTTTTCAGGCGGCGCTCATCATGTTTGGCGTCTCCGTCATTGTTTTTTTTCTGGTTAACCGCATCCCCGGGAATCCCTATGCCAGCATGTTTTCCCCCGATATACCTTCGGATCAGGTCGAAGCCAAGCTGCGGGAAGTGGGGTTCTACGATCCCCTGCCCCTTAAATACCTGAAATGGATAGGCCGGATAGCGGCGGGGGATTTTGGGTATTCGATTTTCTACCGGGACAAGGTGAGCTCCATTGTTTTTAACCGGATGTTGAACACCCTGTTGTTGACGGCATCTTCCCTGGCTATCAGTGTGCTGGTGGGCATATCCGCCGGAATCTACACCGGACGGAGCCGCCGTAGTTTGGCGGACAACGGCGTTTCTGTGCTGACCTTTCTGTTGCTTTCCGTCCCCTCCTTCTTTTTCGGTATGCTCCTGATCAAAGTCCTGGGGGCGGATCTCCGGCTTCTGCCCATATCCGGAATGGTAACGGTGGCCGCCGGTTATCGGGGACTGGATCACGCCCTGGATGTGATCCGGCATATGATCATGCCCTCCTTTGTTTTGGGCCTGTTATACTCCGCCGCCATGCTGCGGTATACCCGGTCCTGGGTCATCGACATCGTGAACGCCGATTTTATCCGTTCCGCCCGGGCCCACGGATTGAGCGAGGGGTGTATTCTTTTCAAACATCTCCTTAAAAACATTCTTATCCCTGTTGTAACGGTCCTAAGCCTGCAAATCCCTGACATGCTCTCCGGGGCCTTGCTGATCGAGACGGTATTTGTCTGGCCTGGGGTGGGGCGGCTCAGTTTCGAGGCGGTCCAGCACCGGGATTACCCCCTGATCATGGGGATCCTCCTGGTCATGGCCCTGATAACCCTTATCTCCAATTTGATCGCCGATGTGGTTTATGCCCTCATCGATCAGCGAATCACCCTGGGGGCGGAAAATGCCGGAGTCAGGTAAGGCGCGGCGGGAGAAGCCGACGGGGACGGCGGCTGCAAATCTTTCTCCGGGGAAGGCCCTGCTCAAGGTCCTTTCTTCCCACCATCTGGTATGCCTGGGGGCCGTCATGCTTGCGGCGCTGACCCTCTTTTCCCTCGTCGGTCCCTTCTTTTCCCCCTTTGACCGGGACGCGGTAGCGGTTGAGAAGATACAGGAGCCTCCGGGGGATGGCCACATCCTGGGTACCGATGAGCTGGGCCGGGACATCTTTGTCCGCCTGGCCCATGGGGGCCGGGTTTCTTTGAGCGTGGGGATCATCGCTATGCTGATCCAACTGGTGATTGGGGTAACCCTGGGATCGGCGGCGGGCTTTTACGGGGGGATCTGCGACAGCCTGATCATGCGGATCACCGATGTCATCATGTGCTTTCCCTTCTTCGTGATCGCCCTCTCGGTGGCGGCCTTGACCGGGCCGAGTTTCAGGAACGTGATCCTCATCATCGGCCTTTTGCGCTGGCCTTCTATGGCCCGGGTGGTGCGAAGTGGAACGCTGGCCCTTAAAAACAGTGAATTTATCGAGGCCGCCCGGGCCTTGGGGCTTACCCAGCCGGAGATCATCTTCCGTCATATCCTCCCCAATTCCATAGGCCCTATCATCGTTTCCGGTACCCTGAACGTGGCCTATGCGGTGCTGCTGGAAGCCTCTTTGAGCTTTCTGGGTTTGGGCATCGCTCCGCCCCAGCCCAGTTGGGGGACCATGTTGTCCGCGGCTCAGAGTATGAGCATCTTACAGAAGTGCTGGTGGATATGGATGCCTCCGGGGACCATGGTGCTGCTGGTGGTCTTATCCATCAACTTCATCGGGGAGGGGCTGTCGGAGATTTTCAGTCCTCTGGGACGGAAGGCATCGTGAGCCTCCTTGAAATCCGGGATCTTTCCGTGGAAATTGGCCCCCCGCGTCCCGGAAAAAAAGAGCGGGGGATTCCTATCCTAAAACACATCGATCTGTCCATGGAGCGGGGAGAAGTCCTGGGGCTGGTTGGGGAATCGGGCTGCGGCAAAACCATGACGGTTCTGGCCCTTATGGGGCTTCTGCCGGCAGGAGGGAGGATCGCCGGGGGATCCATAAATTTTATGGGCAGGGACCTGGCTTCCTGTTCCCCCAAAGAGATGGCCGGAATTCGGGGTAAGCGTATTTCCATGATCTTCCAGGAACCCATGACATCCCTGGACCCCCTGATGACCATAGGGGAGCAGATCCGGGAGATTCTGGCCCGCCACGAGGGTTTGAGGGGGAACCGGGAAAAATGCCTGCGGCTTCTTCATGCGGTGAATATTCCCGAACCGGAAAAGATATACCACTGTCCGCCTTTTAGACTTTCCGGGGGGATGCGCCAGCGGGTGATGATTGCTATGGCCCTTTCCTGCGAACCGGAGTTGATCATCGCCGATGAGCCTACTACCGCCCTGGATGTAACCACCCAGGCCCAGATTCTGGATCTGTTTAACGAGATACGCAGCCGTACCTGTTCCTCCTTCATTTTTGTTACCCATGATCTGGGGGTAATCGCCGAAATTGCCGACAGAACCGCCGTCGTCTACTCAGGCTATGTGGTGGAAGAATGTCCGGTTGCCTCGCTTTTTGACCGGCCCCTTCATCCGTATACCGATGGGCTCATGCGTTCCCGGATGAGGCGGCGGAACAGCGCCGGACGGCTTTACAGCATCCCCGGTGTGGTACCGTCGCCGGGGGATATGCTTCCCGGCTGTCCTTTTGCCCCCCGCTGCGAATTCGCGGAGGAACGCTGCCGCCGGGAAGTTCCCCCGCTGGCGGAAATTGAAGCGGGCCACAAGGTCCGGTGTTGGAGGCAGACACCCTGATGGCGGAAGCGTTGGTGCGGCTTGAAAACCTGAGAAAAGATTTCCCCCTTGATACGTCCTTTTTGGGCCGCTCTAGAAAGCATGTCCGGGCGGTGGACGGCCTTTCGCTGGAAATTTTTCCCGGAGAGAGCTTCGGCCTGGTGGGGGAATCCGGGAGCGGCAAGTCCACCATTGGGCGCTGTATCCTGAACCTGACGAATCCTACCAGGGGCAGAATCGAATTCGCGGGGAAGATCATCTTTGACAGCGAAAAAGGCATACGCCTTTCCCATCGGGAGATGCTTCCCCTGCGCCGGGACATGCAGGTTATTTTTCAGGACCCCACCGCCAGCCTGGACCCCCGGATGAGCATTGGGGACATTGTGGCGGAGGGGCTGAAGAAGCACGGCATTGTGGAGCCGCAGGCGGTAAAACAAACCGCCGGGGATTACCTGGAACTCTGCGGTATAAGCCGGGACCTGGCCGGACGGCGGCCTGGGGAATTCTCCGGGGGCCAGAAACAGCGAATCGGCATTGCCCGGGCCCTGGCCTTGCGGCCCCGGTTCATCGTGGCGGACGAACCCCTTTCCGCCCTGGATGTGTCGGTCCAGTCGCAGATCCTCAACCTTATGAGTTCCCTGAAAGCGCAATTCAACCTGACGTTTCTGTTTATTTCCCATGATCTGCGGACGGTGGAATATTTCTCTGACCGCATTGGGGTACTGTATCTGGGATCCCTTGCGGAGCTTGGGGCCGCCGGCGATATTATCGACCGGCCCCTGCACCCCTATACCCAGGCCCTCTTTTCATCGGCCCCCCGAGACCGCCCCGGCCTGCCGGTCTCCCGGATCCGCCTTACCGGGGAGATACCCAGCGCCATAAACAGTCCCCAGGGCTGCAAATTCCACACCCGCTGCCTCTACAGCCGCTCTGTCTGCGGAAACCTTGTCCCGAGCATGGAGGATGCCGGGAGAAATCATTTCGTCGCCTGCCACCGCTGGCGGGAACTCTTTCAAGGCGGCGTTACCGGTAACGGGGCGTCAGTCAAATAGAGTCTGCGGCAAGGGACGCGAGGAAATTCGCCGTGGGTTCCCAGGCATCCTCCCCATAGCCCCCGGCCATGAGCCAGGCCGAAGGGAGCCTCCGGTCCCGGAGGTACGAAAAAATCAGCCGGTCCCGCGCCAGGCACTGTTCCTTACTCAGGGCGATGAGCGCTGTGGAGGCCAGGCCGTCTTTTTCGTAGACATCCACCCCGTCAACCACGATGGCCAGTCCGGGCTTTCTGACGCCGGAGCGTCTTTCCAGTTCCCTAAAGCCGTCGATAAGCCGGGGGAGGTAACGGGCCTCTTCCCCCTGGGCAATGGGGATGTCGATGTCCGACTCCACCAGCGGGGCCCGGCCCTGTTCCGCCTTCGCGATGCTTTCCTCGTCCAGGGGCCAGCCCGATGCCATGTGGACCGAAAGGGTGATGATCTCCGGGTCTTTCCCCACAAAGGTTTCCCCCCGGTCCCGGGAAAACATAACCAGTTCCGCGCTGCCATCCCCCTTGTGGGCGTCCACATCGATAATCCAGACCAGACTCGCCCGGCCTTCGGCCTGAATTTTCCGGGCCGCCAGGATCACATCGTTGAGGAGGCAAAAACCGGCGCCGGAATCGTAGCGTCCGTGGTGTTGGCCTCCCCCCAGGTAGTAACAAAAACCTTCCTCCAGTGCCAGCCGGCAGGCAAGGTAACTGCCGCTCACCCGGTACAGGATGGCCTTGAAAAGCTCTCCCAAGGGCTTAATCGCCTTGTCCGGCTCGTACCGGTTGTAGGTCCCGTCGGGATTGACAAGCTCATAGGTTTTAAGGAGTTCCTGTTCCAGACTGCCCTCCGCCTCCGCCTCGCCGGAAGAAAAATTTTCGTAAAGGCGGGTGATGTATTCCTTTTGGTGGACCCGTTCCAGATCCCGCCGGGACAGGAGCGGCGAATCCAGCCCCAGCCCCTTAGCCGCCTCTCCCAGGGACAACACCGGAAACCCGGCAGGGTGTTCTTCCAAATAGCGGAGAATTTTTTCCGACCGGGCAGGGGACATGGGCAGGCGAATTCCATATTGGCCCATATTGATTTCGAGCAACTTATCGTAAAGCAGCATAGCCGCCTCCTGTAAGGTATGATTACCCTGATTTTCACCGAAAATCCCGGTTTACGATGCCTCAAGCGTTTCCCGCAACAGGTGGAGAAAATCCGTCCGGTTTATCTCTTCGCCTCCTAGGGAACAGAGGTGAGCGGTGGGGATCTGGCAGTCTATGAAGGCGATCCCTTCCGCGAAGAGGGCCAGAGCCAGGGTGAGGAAGGCCGTTTTGGATGCGTTGGGCCGCCTTGAGAACATGGATTCCCCAAAAAAGACGCGGCCTATGCGGACGCCGTAGCAACCCCCGGCCAGTTCCTCATCCAGCCAGCTTTCCGCCGAGTGGGCCCAGCCCAGGCGGTGGAGTTCCGTGTAGGCCGCGATGATGTCGCCCGTGATCCAGGTACCGTCCTGTCCGGGGCGTTCAATGGAGGCGCAGGCCCTGATGACGGCGGGGAAATCCCGGTCTACGGTAACGGCGAACACGCCCCGCCGCAGGAGCTTCTTCATGGAGGAGGAGACCTGGAGTTTTTCCGGGAAGATCACGCACCGGGGGTCCGGGGACTGCCAGAGTATGGGGTCTTCCGGATTATACCAGGGGAAGATGCCCTGTTCGTAAGCCGAAAGGAGCATACCCGGCGACAGGTTTCCCCCTATGGCAACGATATTGCCCTGGGCTTTAGCGGCCGGGGGAAACCGGAAACGCTGGGTTTGAGAAAGATAGGGAAAATCGGCGTCCGGTCCCGGACGTATCCTACCCACGTTTTGGTCCGCCGGTCCCGGTCAGGGAAGAATATCAATGCGGTATTCCCCGTCCCGCCAGTCCGCCCGGGCGGCGCCGCCTTCGCTCAGGCGGCCAAAGAGAACTTCATCCACAAAGAAGGCCTTGATCTTGTCCTCCACGACGCGGCTTACATTCCGGGCGCCGAATTCCCGGCTGTACCCCTCTTCAGCCAGCCGGGCGACGCAGGCTTCGGTAACTTCCAGGGTAACGCTCTTTTCCGCAAGCTGGGTCTTAAAGGCATCTATTTCTTTGTTGACTATGGAAATCATGATGTCCTGGGACAGGTAGCCGAACCGGACCACCCCGTCCAGACGGTTGCGGAATTCGGGGGTAAATATCCGTTCCACCGCGCTGTTCACTTCCGACTCCCCGGTGATCCGTTCCCCAAAGCCTATAAGGTTCTTGCCTATGTCCCGGGCCCCAGCGTTGCTGGTCATGATGAAGACCACGTTCCGGAAGTCGGCCTTCCGCCCGTTGTTGTCCGTCAAGGTGGCGTAATCCATGATCTGCAGGAGGATATTGTAGATGTCCGGATGGGCTTTCTCAATTTCGTCCAGCAGAACCACCCCGTGAGGCTGTTTCCGTATGGCGTCGGTAAGGAGGCCCCCCTCGTCGTAGCCCACATAGCCGGGAGGCGAACCGATGAGCCGGGAGACGGTATGCTTCTCCTGGTATTCGCTCATGTCGAAACGGTGCATCGCAACGCCCAGGATGTCCGCCAGAGACCGGGCTAACTCGGTCTTACCGACCCCGGTGGGCCCGGCAAAGAGAAAGTTAGCTATGGGTTTGTTTTCCGCCCTAAAACCGGCACGGGAACGCTTGACCGCCTTAACCACGGCGGTAACCGCCTCGTCCTGGCCAAAGATCCGCGTTTTAAGCCGGTCCTCCAGGACGCGGAGCTTGTCTTTCTCGCTTTCCCCCACGGACCGCTCGGGTATGCGGGCTATACGGGAAACTACGGTTTCTATCAGGGGGAGGTCTATGTCAATGATTTCCGCCGTCCCTTCCTGAACCGAAACCCCGGCCTCCTGTCCTCCGGCCTGTCTGTTGGACTTAGCCTTTTTAAACGCCTCAATGCGGACAAAAGCCCCGGCCTCGTCTATCACGTCTATGGCCTTGTCGGGCAGGCGCCGCTCGGTGATGTACCGGGCCGAAAGCCGCACCGCCCCTTCCACGGCGTCGTCGCTGTACCGGACCTTGTGGTAATCCGCGTACTTGGATTTAAGCCCGTTGATGATGGCGATAGCATCGTCCTCGCTGGGCTCGTTGATGTCGATCTTCTGAAACCGCCGGGAAAGAGCCCGGTCCTTGTCGAAAAATTTACCGTACTCCTCATGGGTAGTGGAGCCTATGCAACGGATCTTTCCTGATGTAAGGGCGGGCTTGAGGAGGTTCGAGGCATCCAACGCGCCCCCTGACACGGCTCCGGCGCCGACCAGGGTATGAATCTCATCAATAAAGAGGATGGCTCGCTGTTTTTTAAGGATTTCCTCCACCACGCGCTTAACCCGTTCCTCAAAATCGCCCCGGTACTTGGTACCCGCCACCAGGGCGCCCATGTCCAGGGAAAAAATCAAAAAATCCTTGAGGATAGGAGGCACGTTGCCCTGGACGATACGCTGGGCCAGCCCTTCGGTGATGGCAGTCTTCCCAACCCCCGAATCCCCTACATGAACGGGGTTGTTTTTCAGCCTGCGGCAGAGAACCTGCACGGTTCGGTCAAGTTCCGCCTCCCGGCCTATGACCGGCTCCAGCTTGCCTTCCCGGGCCAGGGCGGTGAGTTCCGTGGCGTACCGCTCCAGGGCGTTCCGTTTATTGTTTCCCTTTGTTTTCTGGGAACCGTCGATGGCAGGCTCCCCATCTTCCAGAGTTTCTTCCCTGGTTTCGCCGTCAACAAAATTCGCGGGATGCACCTTCCCAAAGGTATAAATGCCGTCCCCTTCGGCCTCCGCGCCGTGAGATATACTCTCCAGTAGTTCCAGCCGGGTAACCCCCGCCTTGCGGAGGTAATAGGCGCAGTAGTTCCGTTCCTCATCGTAGAGGGATACCAGGATGTCGGCTACATCCAGGGTTTCTTTTTGGGACGACTGGCTCTGGATCATGGCCCGTTCCAGAACGCTCTGAAAGCCAACGGTTTGAGTCGGCTCGATATTGTCCAGCACCGGAACCTTCTGTTCAAAATAGGTTTCCATGCCGTGTTTGATCTGATCCAGATTGGCGCCTGCGCCGGTCAGGATACCCTGAACCTCCGGGAAGGCAAGGGCGGCGTAAAGGATATGTTCAGGCGTAATATACTCGTGATTCTGAACTCTCGCTTCGTTATAAGCGGCGTGCATGATGGCCACCACCCGGCGGCTAATTTTCATTCTCTCTATTCCTCCCTGCCCCTATAAAGATGGGGAAGCCGCGGATTTGCTCCGCAAGTCCGACCCCTCACTCCGGCCCTTCGGTCCTCCGCTGCCCCCTCTACAGGGATTCCACCTCCCGCAACGCCCCCGCTAAGGGGACTTGTGTCCCCAGGGCCACCCGGTGTATGGGTCAAGCTTTTTCCACAATACACCGGAGGGGGAACTCATGCTCTTTGGCAGCCTCGTAAACCTGGCTCACTTTGGTTTGAGCTATGTCATAGGGGTAAACCCCTACGATTCCCTTGCCTTTCCGGTGCACGTCCAGCATGATGCGGTTTGCGTCTTCAAGGTTCTTATGGAAGATCTGTACCAGAATTTCCACGACAAAATCCATGGTGGTATAATGGTCGTTGAGGAGTATAACCCGGAATTCCTCCGGTTCTTTAAGTTTTTCCTCGCGCTTTGCGGCGGGTTTTATCCAGACTCCCGTATGTACCGGCATATTCCAAGAGTACCATAAAAAATCCGGTTTTACAAGCCGGAAAACGAAACAGCCTGGGGCGGAGGCGTTAAAATATACCCCTAAACCCTTCGGTTTGGCATACTTTTTGCTTAAGTCCGCAAAATAAGCTGGAAAAGGCTTTGTACAGACCTTCCCTGCACCAATCGGCTTTACATCTCCAGGGTTTCCATTAGCCAGTCTGCCTATACGCTGTTATGTGCAATACCCTAGCCGGAAAAATATGATTTTGTAAAAAAAGAAATAATTTTTCCAACATTTTGACCTATTATACGTATAATTAATTCTGGGCATTATTGATGGACACCAAATAAAACTAAAATCCAAAGGAAATAAAGAAGATGCTCAGGAGGCCTTTAAGGAATTATGGGAATATTATTATCCACGATTATTAATCTATATATCTTCATTTAAAAAGATACCATCTTCTGAATATGACGATATTACATCAGAGATCCTTATCAGGGCATTTAAGAATATCGAAAAATACAATGTAATTTATTCATTATCTACATGGGTGTATACTATAGCAAAAAATTATTGTATTGATGTAATCAGAAAATCAAAATATACAACATCAATTCCAATCGAAACATT
>JAIRLK010000113.1 GCA_031259515.1 Treponema sp.
CGGGGTATCGGCGCCCCTACCGAAATTCAGCGTCTGGTGATTCCCCCCATCTTAGCCGGGGAGAGCGTACTGTTCAGTTCCGCCACCGGGACCGGGAAAACCTTTGCCTATCTTATTCCCCTGTTTCAGTCCCTGGTCTTTTCCGGCGGCGGCTGGCCCCGGCTCCTTATTTGCGCCCCTACCTACGAGCTTTGTTCCCAGATAAAGGGAGAGGCGGACTTCCTGCTGCGGGATTTTCCGGTGAACGGGGACGCGCCCCTCAAGGCGGGCCTGGCCATAGGCGCGGCCGCCCTGGGCCGGCAAATCGACGCGCTCAGAAAGGACAGGCCCCAGGTGCTCATCGGGAACCCCGGACGGCTTCTCCAGCTTGCCCGGATGGGAAAGCTCAGGCTTCAGGCGGTGGAAGCCCTGGTCCTGGACGAGGGGGACCGGCTTACCGCGGACGAGCTGTTCGACGGGACCGGGGAACTTGTTTCCCTGGCTAAGACCCGGCGGCGGACCGTCGCCTGTTCCGCCACCATGTCTCGCGCAAGCCGGGAACGGCTTATCCCGCTGATGGGCGGCGGACCCCGGGTCATAGCCGCCGGAAACCAGGAGGTACTCCGGGGCGCTATAGAACACTGGGCCCTTTTCAGCGAAGAACGCCGGAAAATTTCCCTGCTCCGTTCCTTCCTGACAGCCGCGCCGCTTGGGAAAGCCCTGGTCTTTACCGCCCGTCCCTGGCAGGTGGAGAACATCGTGTCCCAGCTTAGATACCGCCGCCTGGCAGCGGACGCCCTTCATGGCGATATGGACAAGAAGGCGCGGAAACAGGCCCTGGAGGACTTTCGCCGGGGCAGGATAAGCGTTCTGATTACCAGCGATCTTGCCGCCCGGGGGCTGGACATACGCGGCGTTACCCACATCGTAGCCCTGGATGTCCCCGAAACCGGTGAGCCCTATATACACCGCGCCGGACGTACCGGGCGCGCCGGAAACCGGGGCTTTATGGTTACCATCGGAGACGAGGAAGAACTCAGGCGTCTTGCCAGGCTGGAAAAGAAACTCGGCATTGTTATCTATCCCAAAGAACTCTATAAAGGGAAGATCATTGCGCCGCCGGATGATCCTGTGGAATGACAGCCGTCTGCCCCCTCCCTAACGGGTAGAAGGCGAGTTTTGGAACAGCCTCTAGCGTTAAATGTAAAATTGCTGGGAAAAACCTCAATCTTCTTGACATGGCTTCAGGAAGAATTGATAGTAGATACCATGTGCTGCGTAACAGTATGGATATGTTATCAAAACATGGCGCCGGGAGGAGGGTTTTATGCCGAAATGGTTGGAAGCTGCGGTTTTTTACGAGATTTATCCTCAATCTTTTTTAGACACGAACGGGGACGGAATCGGGGATTTTGAAGGGATAATCCGGAAACTTGATTATATTAAAGATCTGGGCTGCAACGCCCTGTGGCTCAACCCCTGCTTTGATTCGCCGTTCAAGGATGCGGGCTATGATGTGCGGGACTATAAAAAGGCCGCCTCCCGCTACGGGACCAACGACGATTTAACGCGGCTTTTTACGGAAGCCCACAAACGGGATATGCGGGTGCTTTTGGATCTGGTACCGGGCCATACCTCGGAGGAGCATCCCTGGTTCCTCGAAAGCAAAAATGCTGAACCTACGGAGTACCGGAACCGGTATATCTGGTCGGATAGTTGGATCTACTGGGGTAATTCGAACATCCGCTTTATAGCCGGGGAAGCGGAACGGAACGGGGTATATATCATCAACTTTTTCAAATGCCAGCCCGCACTGAACTACGGCTTCCTGAACCCCGCCGAGCCTTGGCAGCTTCCCACCGATCATCCTGATGTTCTCGCTACCCGCGAAGCCTTAAAGGAGGTGATGCGTTTCTGGCTGGATGCCGGCTGCGACGGGTTCCGGGTAGATATGGCCGACTCCCTAGTCAAAAATGACGACGCGGACAAAAGCGGCGTCTCCGCTATCTGGCGGGATATCCGGGCTATGCTCGACGCCGGTTACCCGGAGGCGGCCCTAGTGTCGGAATGGAGCCGTCCTGATTGCTCTCTTAAAAACGGATTCCACATGGATTTTCTCCTTGACCATGACGGAAGCGGTTACAGGAGCCTGGTACGAAACTACTCTTTTGACAGAGAGGGCCGTCTTACCGAGGACACAAGCTATTTCAGGCGGGACAGTACCGGCGATATTACCCGGTTTCTGGATCAGTATATGCCCTGGTACGAAAGCGTCAAAGATGACGGGTTCATCAGTTTGATCTCCGGCAACCACGATACGCCCCGGATAAGCCGCAGCCTTTCGCCCCGGGAATTGGCTCTGTTCTACGGAATGGCCTTTACCATGCCCGGAGTTCCTTTCCTGTATTACGGGGATGAGATAGGCATGAGGTATCTCCAACTACCCACCAAAGAGGGGGGCTACACCCGCACCGGTTCCCGAACCCCTATGCAGTGGAGCGGGGGCAAGAACCGGGGTTTTTCCGAAGCTGCGGCGGACAAACTCTATCTTCCGGTGGATCCCGCCCCGGATGCCCCCACCGTGGAAGCCCAGGAGAAGGACCCGGACTCCCTGCTCAACACCGTAAAAGCCTTGTTGAGGCTGAGGCGCGCCGAAAACGATTTGCAAGCCAAACCGAACCTGGAGATCCTTTACGCCAAAAAGGGCAGCCGCCCGGTCGTATACCGCCGGGGTTCCTTTGTCATGGGATTGAATCCGTCTGCCGAAGCGGCGCGAATCACCGGCCTTCCGGTAGAAAAACCGGGAACCGGCGTCTTCTCCATCGGAACCGACGGAGCGCTTTATTCGGGAACCTGCGTACTGGGACCTCAGAACTTTGCTGTCTGGCACACTTAACGCTGGCAGGCTGTCAAGACTAAATGACAGGAATACTATGTACAACAACATCCACCGCTTGCGAACTAAAGTTCGAGGCAGATTTCACCGATTAAGAACACGTTTGATACGAAAGGCTGTGTTACTCCCTGTAATCCGTGGATACTCCTTATTTCCTATACCCCGTTCTTTAGTCTTGACAAACTACTAGCCCCCTTTCCTGATATAGAGCGGTATGGAGGTTAGTTCCTTACTGTCAATATACAGAACAAAGTTTACCACGCCGCCGTTCCTGAACTGCAAATTCGAGATCGTGAACACCAGGTGAGAAACAGCCGTAGCGTTACCCACGCCTTTCACGTCGATATTGCCGTTTATGGCTTCCATGCTCATCTCCCCGCTCAGATCCCGGGTTTCGATGCGGAAGGTGTGGCGGGTGAATTCCCATAGGTCGAAACGGAGGCGGATGACAACCGATAACTGGGGATGTATGCAGGGAAAGTTCCGGGCAATTATGGTGTCAAAGGTACCGACAATAGTCAGCTTCCCGCCGCTTTCCTGCGCAAAGTCGCAAAACGTAAAGATTTCAGCTTTCATAGGCTGTACTTCCTGAGGAATTGGGTTATTCGCCGCCGATACTCTTCCGGGTCGCTCGTACAGGCCTCTCCGTGGCTGGCGCCCCGGACGACGTAGAGTTCTTTGGGGGCGGCGCAGGCCGCATAAAGAGCGGGGCCCATTTTAAATGGAACAAAGGTATCCGCGTCCCCGTGGATAAACAAAACCGGCGCCGTGATCTTTTTTACCTGATCCAGGGTGGAGGCTTCCTCAAATGAATAGCCCGCTCTCCGTTTACAGACGTTACTGACCCGTTTCATAAGCTTTTCGTTTTGGATATGGTAATGTAGCTTCATCTGATGCAAGAGTTCATCGTATACCGACGTATAGCCGCAGTCTTCGATGACAGCCTTTACCTCCGGGGGCAGGCCTTCGCCGGCGGTCATCAGTACAGTCGCTCCCCCCATGGAGATGCCGTACAGGATGATGGTTACCGGCCCGTTCGCAACAGTCCGTTCCTTTACCCAGTCTATCCAGAGATGGTAATCCAGCCGGTCAAGCCATCCGAAACCGATATAGTCCCCTTGGGAAAAACCGCAGCCCCGTGAACAGGGCATCAGAATGTTATACCCCGATTGTTCGTACAAGACTCTGGCTATGTTGCTGATTTGCCGGGGATGTCCGCTGTACCCATGAGCCAGGATCATGGTGGCTGCGCTCACGGAAGTGCCGGCATCCTTTTCACTATCCTGCCCGGCGGTCCTGTTCGCGGGGAGGAACCAGCCCTTCAAGGCCAGGCCGTCATGGGACATAACACCGACCTCCTCGTAGGGCATGGTGTCTATCCAGAGGCGGGGTTCCGCCTGGACCGCCTTAGCCTCGACACGTCCATAGGCGGGAGTTCCCGGCAGGGGGTATCTGCGTTTAAGGACATAACGGAACAAATGTTCCGGCAGCGCCTTAAACCAAAACCATAACGCCGCCGCAGTCAGCAGAATTACCGCCGCCAGAGCCCTGCTAATCATATTCATAGTAATACCTATTTTACCTATACACGGGGCTGTTTCGCCAGGCCTTAACCTGAGAAACCACAAAGCCGGTCAAAACTAACCGGATTTTGAAACCAATTCAATATACTCTATTTATTATACTCTGAAGGAACGAAAAGAATAAGGGTCCGCTCCGCAAAATAGTGGAACCATTGCCGGGAGGAACCGGGGTATGGACCCCAGTCGGGTAATAAAGTATGATTCGTCTATGAAGGTTTGGGTCAAACTCTTAATTGGTTCTATGCTGGGCTTGATCCTGGGTTTTCTGCTTCCCCAGGACAATCAGTTTATCATGAGGTGGCTTGTCTGGATTGAAGCTGTCGCCATCAGGATAGGGCGGTACGCCGCCGTACCGGTCCTGGTTTTCTCCATGGCCATAGGGATTTATGAACTGCGCCAGGACGGCGGGTTCTGGGGCATGATGTTCCGGTCTTTCCTGATGATGATAGCAAGCTCCGCATTTGTCATCGCTTCGGGAATAGCCGCTACCCTGCTCTTCCCTCCGGGCCGTATTCCTATTTTGATTGAGGAAGAAGTTGAAACGGTTTCCTTGAGAATACCGGAAAGCATCATGGAACTCTTTCCCTCCAATATGTTTCTGGCTCTGGCGACCGACGGGGTATACCTTTTTCCGGTATATGTCTTTGCGTTCTTCTTGGGCATAGGCCTTTCGTATGACCGGATGTATTCCAAGCAGGTCATCTCCCTAGTGGATTCCCTGTCCCGGATTTTCTATCATATTATTGCCTTTTTTTCGGAAATCCTGTCCCCGGTACTCATAGCCCTCAGCGCGTATTGGGCGGTACGGTACCACGGAATTATCCAAACCGGCGTGTTTCGGGATCTGCTCCTTTTTTTGGGGGTCTTTAGCGTGATCCTGGCCTTTGGTATCTTTCCCCTGTTTCTTTACTTTATCAAACCCAAGACCAATCCTTGGGCCGTGCTTTACGGTTCCCTGGGGCCTGCCATAGCCGCGTTCTTTTCCGGGGATATCAACTTTACCCTGCCGGTCCTGTTACGGAATGTGAAGGAAAACCTCGGCATCCGCCGCCGGGCCAATATCGTTTCCTTGCCCCTCTTTGTCACCTTTGGACGGGCTGGCAGCGCCATGGTGGCGGCGGCGGCGTTTATCGTGATCATCAAGTCCTATTCCAGCCTGGGGATCACCATCGCGGACGTGGTGTCCATAGGCTTTCGGGCCTTCCTGATATCTTTTCTCCTGGGGCGTCATCCCGGCGACGGGGCCTACACCGCCTTGGCGGTCCTCAGCCTGGAGTATGGCCGGGGCTTCGAGGCGGGCTACCTCATCCTAAAGCCCCTGGCCTTCTACCTTATCGCTGTGGGAACCTTCCTGGATGTGATGCTCAGTTCCTTCGCCGCCTTCGTCCTGGCAAAACTTTCGGGTTTCCTGGAGGAAAAGAGCATACGGCATTTTATCTAGCAGGTTGTTGCGCTTCGCGCATGAAATTCCCGAAAATTGCCGGTTAGTCGGTTTTTACCGTGCAAACTACTGGATAAAGCGGCGAAGCCATATATAGGCCTGTTATGCGAAATTTGGGCGCTGATTATTCTCAAAATATTGAAATATTTGCATATCAAAAATCGCAGATATTTAAGGAGTGGTATAGTGTTTGCGAAAAATTATCATAATATTAAATTGAATATGGCTCTTTCTCCTTATGATGGTGGTGTATATATTGAACTAATGAAAAAGGCGTATGCCCGCTTGGGGTTTATCGTAAAACCATTTTCAATTAAAAATCTTAAAAACATACATTATGTCATGCTGAATTGGTTTGAATCAGCCTCTTTGAAAGGTTTAATAAAGCGTACTTTACAGCTTTTTTATTTAATAGCGGGCAATAAAAAAATAGTATGGACTATGCATAATAAAGTTCCTCACGATGTAAAATATAAAAAGATATACAAAATATTTATGCTTTTTCTTGAAATGGTCTCATATAAAATAATAATACATTGCCATGAGACACTTTATTTTTTATCATTCAAACAAAAAGCTGTTTATGTCCCCCACCCCAATTTAATCGGTATTTACGGAGAATATAAAAAAGGAGGCGGTATTGAAAACAGTACGTTAAAGATGCTCTTTTTCGGAAACGTAAGACCGTATAAAAACGTGGAATTACTGATACAAATTATTCGCGGACTCAATTTTCCTTACTTGATTCTGACGGTATGTGGACCGGCAGAGAAAAGATATGGACAAAAAATACTTGAGGCGGCATCCTGATTCGATAACATAAAAACACGACTTGAATTTATTCCTGATAATGAAGTTGGTGAAATAATAGCTGATAATCATATTTTGATATTACCGAATGATTTACAAAGTTCTCTCAACTCTTGCGCGATAATTACGGCTTTTTCATATCATCGGACAGTTATATGTTCTATGAATGGAACAATTAAAGATATGAAACAGCAGGATGCGTTTTTCAGTTATGAGCTCATGTTACGCAGGGTTGAC
>JAIRLK010000128.1 GCA_031259515.1 Treponema sp.
GCTGCTTCAGACATATTTTTTAATTCCTTAAATCATACCAGGACCTCAAATGATGTATTGATATACCATAATCAGCCGTTTTACAGAACGGATGCAATTTATGGATTTCATTATACATATAAGATTTTCCTTCTTCAAAAAAAGTTATATTACCGCCTTCGGCTGATGTATCCGTCTCAACTCCAAGAACTATTTGTTTGTTTTTTAATTTCGCAAAATTTATCTCGTCTTTTGATATATCATAGATTTCGTCCGACTTGTCGCGGTAGGACATAATAAATACACGGCTTGCCTCTGTTATTACCGCTTCATATAATTTTATATTCTGAGATTTATATATAATTTCATCGTCAAACCAGAAAGGAATATCAAAGTCAATGCTTGTTTGTGTTTTATATTCGGAACAAAACCAAACAACAAAATCAATATAATCCTGCAATAATTCCCCGTAGCGCCGGCTGAATTCAGGGTGCTGTTGCGGTTCAACATCCAAATGAACCCCTGAAAACTTTTTTGTGTTTGTAGTACCGTTTTGATACAAAATGAAATTATCCATCAAACCTATAATGCCGCTTCTATCATTAATATATTCATATTTTCCAGTAAGAAAGAAAACCTTTATATTATTATGTGATGCTTTTTCAATAAAAATTTCTGTCCTTTCAGAAAAATCGGTACTGGAATAATATATTTCTGTTACGCCGTTTTTTACAATAAAATCAAAATATGTATTCCAGTTCAGATTGGAATCATCCCAGCACCATACTCCTAAAAGCCCCGTGTCTTTTTGAAATACAGGCGGCTCACTCACCGGAGATGAATCACCATCACAGCCTATAATGCATAGCGTAAAAAGAATAAAAACCCAATTTTTGATTTTCACATTTTCCCCTTGTTTTCTATGATTATAATTTTTTATATATTGTCAATCCATTTTTAACAAAAATTTCAGCTCAAATTTCGCATAGCGCTTTTTAACGGTACGCATATTGGGAGACTTCCCCGCCTTACCGCTCCTCCCGGAAATAGGGCGTCCCGAGGCCGGCGGGGGCTTGGTATTCCTTCTTCTTGCGGCGGGTAATAAAAACCAGTACCAGAATCGTGGCGGCATAGGGGAGCATGTCCAGAAGCTGGGGATAAAAGATGATTTTCTTGCCGAAGATACTCAGATCTATGTTCTGAAATTTAAAGCCAACCCCTTTAAGGGCCCCGAAAAGGTAGGCGGCGAAAACCGCCCGCAGAGGATTCCAGGTACTGAAGATGATGAGGGCCACAGCTATCCACCCTGCCCCGGCGGTGATGTTTTCCTGCCACCGGGGCACAAAGACCAGGGACAGGTACGCGCCGCCTACGCCGCAGAAGAAGCCGCCCAGGATAACATGGACATACTTATACAGGATGACGGGGATGCCCGAAGCATCGGCCACCGCCGGGTTTTCGCCTACGGAACGGGCGTTAAGGCCGATACGGGTAAACCGGAAATAACCGTAAAGGAGCGCCGCCAGGACCATGCCCGCCAGCACATAAGGGCTCTGCTGAAAGAAGATTTGACCCGCCACGGGGATACAGGAAAGGAGGGGGACCGATAGGGGCGCGAAGGCGGCGGCCACCGGTTCGGGCAGGGCCTTTCCCGAAAGGTTCTTGCCCAGAAAGCCGGAAACCCCGCCGCCAAAAATCGTGAGGATAAGACCGGTTACCACCTGATTACCCCGGAGGGTGATGGTAATGACGCCATAGATAAGGGCCCCCACCGCGCCGGCAAAACCGGCGGCGAAAACTGCGGCAAAGGGGTTTGCGGAGGAAAGGGCCGCAGCGAACCCCACAGACGCGCCCAGGAGCATCATTCCTTCTATACCAAGGTTCATGTTGCCCGCTTTTTCACAGAGTATACCGCCCAGGACGGCAAAAAGGATGTGAGTCCCCATCTGCACGGCAGTCTGGAGAAAAAGGGTTAAGGCATCGAGAAAGGCGATCAATTAAGCTCCTCCTGTTTTACTCCATGCATTTCAATCCTCCCGGCCTAGCGGCGCTTTTTTTGAGGTCCTGACCAAACGGTACCGGATAAAAAATTCAGAACCCAGGACGAAGAAGATGATGATCCCCTGGAGCACCTGGGCTATTGACGCGGGGATCTGAAGACTGCTTTGCAGAAATGTCCCCCCCTGAATCAGCATGGAAAACAGAAAGGAGACGACGATGATAATCGACGGGTTAAGCCGGGCAATCCACGTGGTTATCACCGAGGTGAAGCCCAACCCGCCGGAAAGCTGTTCCGATAGGGACCGCTCGACAGCGGAAGCCTGCATCATCCCGGCAATGCCGCAAAGTCCGCCGGAGAGCAGGATGGCGACAGCCGTAATCCGGTAGACGCTCATGCCGGCGTAACGAGCGGTCGCCTCGCTTTCGCCGATGACGTCGATTTCATACCCCAGCTTGGTACGCCTAAGAAGTATGTACATGAACGCCGCAAGGGCCAGGGTGATGATCCATCCCAGGTGTATGCCTAAGACGTTGGGAAGTACCGCGCCGGCGCTGAAGGGCGGAATTTTGGGGAACCCTTTTCCCTCCGGGTCTTTCCAGGGGCCGTATTGCAGGAAGGAAATCCATTTGACGGCGATATAGTTCAACATCAGGGTAACCAGGGTTTCGCTCGTGGAAAAACGGATTTTGAGTACCGCGGGAATGAGCGCCCAGATCCCGCCAAAGACAAAGCCGGTAACAAACATGAAGGGCAGCAAGACTGGCGCGGGCAGAGCGGGGAAGGAAAAGGCAATCAGAGCGGCCCCGTACGCGCCAAGGTAGAACTGCCCTTCCTGGCCTATGTTCCAGAACTTCATCCTGAAGGCAACGGCGGTCCCCAGGGAAAGGACGGCCAGGGGAATGGCCTTGTTCACGGTCTCCCGGAAACGATAGGCTGTACCCAGAGAACCGCCTGCGATCTTGCCAAAGACCTCCAGGGGATTGTAACCCATGACAGCCATGATAAGAGCCGACGCGGCCAGGGCGGACAAGGCGGCGGCGGCCCGGGACAGGTTTTCCTGGAAGGGAGATACTTCGCCCCGGGTAACAATCCGTATCATGCGGCGTCTGGTTTGTGACCCAGCATGAGGAAGCCCAGGTCTTCTTTGGTGGAGGTCCGGGGATCCCGAATGCCCATAATCTCTCCGGCATGGATCACCAGGATACGGTCGCAGAGTTCCCTCAGCACGTCCAGGTCTTCGCCTATGTACAAAACAGCGACGCCATTTCTCTTCTGTTCATTCAAGATCTCATAAATACTGTAGGAAGCCCCTATATCGAGACCCCGCACCGGGTAGGCGGTGATGAGCACCCTGGGCGCAAGATCGATCTCCCGGCCCAGAAGTACCTTCTGAATGTTCCCCCCGGAAAGCTTCCGCACGACATGCTGAACCGAAGGGGTGGAAATACGGTAACGGTTGACGATCCTCTCCGCCAGGACCCGGCTGCCCGCCCGGTCGGTAAAAATTCCCGGCCGCTTTTCGTAGGATCTCAGAAGGACGTTATCAATGATGCTCATCCCCGCCACAAGCCCCATGCCCAGGCGGTCCTCGGGGACAAAGCTCATAGATACCCCTTTGTCCTTGATGGCCCGGGGTGAAAGGCCCAAGAGGTTTTCTCCCCGGAACAATACGGAACCTCCTTCGGCCCGGAGCAGTCCGGCGATGATTTCGCAGAGTTCCCGCTGGCCGCTGCCGGCTATCCCCGCGACTCCCAGGATCTCGCCGCCGTAAAGGTCAAAGGACATGCCGTTAAGAACCCGGACCCCATCGTCCCGGCAATAGGACAGGGAGCGGATTTCCAGGAAAGGTTTTTCCCGGGGCGGCGGTTCCTCCCGCTTGATTTCCAGGGAAACGCTGGTCCCGACCATCATCTCCGTCAGTTCACGGGGGTTAGTTTCCGAAGTTTTTACCGTACCTATGGCCCGGCCCTTCCGCATCACCATTACCCGGTCGCTGATATCCATCACCTCGTGAAGCTTGTGAGTGATGATGATGATAACGCAGTTCTCGTCTTTCATGTTTCTGAGCATGTCGAACAGACGGGCCGTTTCCTGGGGCGTCAGTACCGCAGTGGGTTCATCCAGGATCAATACCGAAGCGTCCCGGTACAGGACTTTCAAAATTTCAACGGTTTGTTTTTCGCCTACCGGCATATCGTAGACTTTTTTATCATGGGCAATCGAAAGGCCGAAACGTCTTTCTATCTCCGCTATTTTCTCGTTGATACGTTTTTTTTCGATAAAGGGATTTTTGAAAAAACCGCCGCTCCCGCGGGACTTTGCCCCGGGATCTCCTAAACTGATATTCTCCCACGCGTTCATCACCGGGATAAGTTTGAAGTGCTGATGTACCATACCTATCCCGGCAACAATGGCGTCTTGAGGGGAACGGAAAAAGCGGCGTTTTCCTGCAATATAAATAGAACCCGAATCGGGAATGTAAATCCCCGACAGCATGTTGACCAGGGTACTCTTCCCTGAGCCGTTTTCCCCCAGGAGGGCGACGATCTCGCCGCGGTCAGCCGAAAGACTTACATCATCGTTTGCCAGTACTGCGGCAAACCGCTTAGAGATATGCTCCATCTCAATGTACGCGCCTCCCGGCATAATCCCTCCTGCACTGCGGCAATGAAGCCCTTACGGCGAAATAGTTCCGATGACGCCCTTGACGAACCAGCCCATGTTCCAGATTTCATCATCGGTCATTT
Source organism: Treponema sp. (assembly GCA_031259515.1). Taxonomy (GTDB): domain Bacteria; phylum Spirochaetota; class Spirochaetia; order Treponematales; family Breznakiellaceae; genus JAIRLK01. The sequence continues at coordinate 4,729 of JAIRLK010000128.1, forward strand.
TCGTCCCTGCGGGAACTTTAATCGCACCGCTCTGATCGGCTAGGGGGCCGGTAAAGGGCTCTAAGGTCCCGTTTTTTATCTTCTCTTCGGCGGCGGCGACATCCGGCGCGGCGCGGGGATCGTTGTTCCCCGTCAGGGTGTCCAGGGTAACGGTCCCGTTGCTGAAACCCTCCCAATACGCCCGTGACTTCCAGTCCCCCGCAATGACGTGCTTCACATCGTCTACATAGAACACATCCCAATGGAACAGCGGAGCGGTCAGATAGGCCCGGGGAGCCGCATTGGGGGTGGACACATTGTAGCCTACCGCGAAGGCGTTCCGTTCCTGAGCTGCAATCTGGGGAGCGGTGGTATCCTGGTGCTGGGCGATGACATCACAACCTTTGTTCAAAAGCTCAATAGCGCCCTGCTTTTCCACTGCGGGATCATACCAGGTATTGGTCCAGATCACCTCAACGGCGGCATCGGGATTTACGGACTGAACACCCAGGGTAAAGGCATTAATGCCCCGGATAACTTCGGGGATGGGGAAAGCCGCCACATACCCGATCTTATTCGCCGTGGTCTTGTACCCGGCGGCAATACCCGAAAGGTAACGGGCCTGGTAAATCTTACCAAAATAGCTGGACATATTCGCGGCTTGTTTATAACCCGAACAATGACCAAAATAAACGTTGGGGAAATCCTGGGCAACCTTGAGTGTCCAGTCCATGAACCCGAAGCTGTTGGTGTAGATCACGTTACACCCCTGATCGATGAGGTCCCGAATGGCTTTCTCACAATCCGCGTTTTCCGGCATGTTCTCGATATACGCAGTCTTAATCCCCATAGCCTCAATAGCAAGACGGCCCTTATCATGGGCCTGGGTATAGCCTTCATCATTGATGCTGCCGATGTAGACAAAACCAACTTTAATGTTATCCTTGTTAGGTTTTCCCCCCGCCGTTCCGTCAGCCTGTTTACCTCCCGCAGCGAAAGCGGAAACCGCCAACATACAAATTAGAATGCCCGCAAAAACTTTCTTCATCTCTCTCCTCCATTTTATGAGTTTACTATCGTAACTATAGGCGAAAAATGAGAAACGATCAACGCAGCTGTTCAGTCGCAGCGTGATTTCAGAACTTTTTTTGTTCTCCAGTGCTTTAACAAAGGGGACTGCCGCCCCCTTTCGCTCCCAATCGGCTCATTGAGGGGCCGCCGGCCCCTTCCTGGCTAAAAGCCCCTCCATTCCGCCGATTGCGGCAACGAAGTTGCCGACGCTATCCCCCGTAGGCGGCTGAATAGTTACGATTTTCGGCTAAAACTAGACAGGATTTTTTGTATTTGATAAAATTACTTAATATCGATAAAAAATTATCAATACAGGAATGGTAGAGCAGTAAATGAATACCTTGTTTTTTAAGTACGCCATAGAAATTGAACGTACCCGGTCCATCACCAAGGCGGCGGAGAATCTCTACATGGCCCAGCCGAATTTAAGCAAGGCGATCAAAGAAGTGGAAGAAACGATTGGGTTTTCTATTTTTGAACGGAGCTCCAAGGGGGTCGTTCCCACCCAAAAGGGACTTCGATTTCTGGACTATGCCCGGAAAATTCTGGAAGAGATGGAACAGATCAATAAACTCACCGAGGCGGAAAACCCGGAGTATCAGGATTTCAGCATATCCATGCCGAGAGGCAGTTATATTGCCGAGGGGTTTACACGGTTTGCCATGGAGCTTGATTTTGAAAAGGAGATCAATATCAATATTCAGGAAACCAACTCGGTCCGCACCATAGACGATGTGATTGACAATAAATTTAACCTGGGCATTATTCGCTACCAGACAATGTACGAAAATTATTATTTTGATTATCTTGCGAATAAACATTTAGATCATGATCAGATTTGGGAATTCGAATATCTGGTCCTGATGTCGAAAAATCATCCCCTGGCTATGGATGAGGAAGTACAGTTTCCCAAGCTGAAATACTATATTGAGATCGTTCACGGCGATACGGTAGTCCCTTACCTTAACGCAGCGGAATTGCGGTATCCCTTGGCAGAGGCTATTCCCAAAAGACGGATATACCTCTATGAACGGTTTAACCAGTTTGATCTGCTCACCAGGCTGCCGGCCACCTATATGTGGGTTTCGCCCATTCCTGACAAA
>JAIRLK010000130.1 GCA_031259515.1 Treponema sp.
GTATTGGCGATGTTTTTGCAGCCCGGATAAGGGCTTTGCGAAGCAAAGACCAGGGCTGCAAAAATGTGGGTGGAGTGAGCCGTGGGAAGGAGCGAAGCGACTGACCTAGGCGAACGGAACCCCGAGCCGCCTACTGGCGGCGAAGCGCTAACAGTCCTGTTGAGACTGTCGGAAAAGTCCGTCAATAGGCAAGAAGCCACTATATATAGTGTATTGGAAGCAATAAACACGCTATATATAGCGTTCTAGACCTCCGGAAAACACTTATTCGACAGCCTCGTTATGTGCAGTTTGCCCGTACTCCATTTTGTTCTTTATTATATTCTTCTGCTACTATTCCATATTCAGAATAATCACAAATTCCTTGATTATTTATATCTGCCTGTCTCATTGTTCCTTCATATCTCATTCCGCATTTTTCCATTACTTTTCCAGAATTTGCATTATTTGGATCATGCCGTGATTCTATCCTATTTACTCCAACTTCTTCAAAAAAATATTTTATAACCGCTTTTAATGCCTCAGATGTAATTCCATTGTGCCACCATTTCTTGCCTATACAATAGCCTATATGTACCATTTTTATTTCATCATTTTGTTTTACAACACTAATGCTCCCTATCGGTTCATCTATTTCTTTTAGTACAATGGCCCATTGATAAAAATTATTTTTATCATAATTTGAAACCCATGTTTCCAAAACCTCTTTTGTAGTTTTGATATTTTTATGAGACGGCCATGTTAAATATTTTGTAACGTTATCATCATTAGCCCAATTTTTATATACCAATTCCACATCAGCTATTGTAAATTTTCTTAAAACAAGGCGTTTTGTTTCTAACGTTTTTGTCCCCAAATGTTTCATTATTTCCTCCGACAGTTTTATTTTATACAATTTTCTTACTTTTGTCAATTATTCCTTTTAAATTTTCTCAACAAATTTTGGCGCAAATTTCGCATAACAGATCCTTAGGCGAATTTTTACCCTGCAAACTGCCATCGAACCAAAAGTTCGCAGGACCCCGATAATCGTGGTTTTTGCGGTACTTTGCGCCGCAAAAACCAACATGTGCGACAGGCTCCTAGCCCAATTCACCCGCAGCTTTTACCTTGACCCGGCAGGTATTGCCTGCGTGGTATTGCAGGGGCACATCCTCCACGTCTACAATTTCAACCGTATCCCTCATGGCGCCTGCCTGAACCGCTAATTCTATGGCCTCGGCTTTGGCCGTCTCCAGGGCCTTCTCGCGGGGCGTTTCGTCGTAAGAAATGAGTTTTTCGTAGGCCCCGCTTACCTTGGAGATGGCCGATCCTATGGCGTTGGCAACAGCAAAGTGATCCGGCTTGTAGAGCTTCTTCGCTCCGGCGATGTGGTCCGGCAGCAGGATGGAACCGCCCCCCACCAAAACCACATCCACCGCCTCGCCCGATGTCTTCATTGAGTCCAGGTGATCTTCCACCATCTCGACGATGCGGGCTAGGGCTTTTTCGGCAAGGCCCAGATCGATGCCGGCGGCCTTTGCCGGGTCTCCTACCCGGGCAAGCCCCAGGCGTACGGCGATGTCGGTAGCGGTAAGGGTGCCGCCGCCGAAAACCAGGGCCTTTTCGGTAAGCCGGTAGCCCACGCTGTCCGGACCAACCGTAACTTCGCCGTTCTTTTCCCGGATTATGCTGCCGCCTCCCAGCCCTATGGAAATTACGTCGGGCATACGGAAGTTGGTCCGTACCCCGCCGATGGTAACGGCCACACTGCTCTCACGGGGGAAGCCGTTCTGCAAAATGCCGAAGTCCGTGGTAGTGCCGCCTATGTCGATAACGACGGCGTTTGACAGCCGGGAGAGGTAGCTTGCGCCGCGGATACTGTTGGTGGGTCCGCAGGCGATGGTAAGAATCGGGTACTTCCGGGCAAGTTCCATGCTCATCAAGGTGCCGTCGTTCTGGGAAAAGTAGACCTCCGCACTGCTTACGCCCTGATCCCGCAGGCTGTTCACAAAGCCTTCGGTAAAACTGTGAGCCACATCGTAGAGCGCGGCGTTGAGGATTGTGGCGTTTTCCCGCTCAATAAGGCCCATGCTGCCGATCTTGCTTGAGAGGGATACGTAAACCCCGTCCCCCATCACCTCCCGGCAGATTGCCGCCGCCCGTTCTTCATGTTCTTCCCGTATCACCGAAAAGACCTGGCTTATGGCAACCGATTGTATGCCTCGCCTTTTACAGTCCTCGAAAAAAGAGCGCGCCGCCGCTTCATCAAAGACGGCCAGCTCTTTGCCGTCGTATTCAAAGCCGCCCCGGATTATTTCAACCGCAGCGGCTATTTCCCTTAGATCATCCGCCCAATCAACCATTGGGATGATCCCCAGAGTCGCTGGCGCGCCTATCCGTAACACGCCTATCTTCGAAAGTCGCTTCCGCTCGACAATGGCGTTGGTACACTGGGTAGTACCCAGCATCGCTTTGGCGATAAGTTTCCGGTCAATTCCGGAACTGTCCAGCACCCCCCGGATCGCGGCGAGGATGCCGCCGTAGACATCGGCGGTGGTCGGCAGTTTTACCTCCGCCGCCACATGCAGATTTTCGTCTACCAATACGGCGTCCGTATTGGTACCGCCCACATCGACTCCCAAACGATAGGTGGACTGTTTCGCGCTCATGCCCTGCCTCCCCTGTTTTGAATGCCGGCCCGCGCCTCCACGGGAACATAGTCCGTGTCATAGCCGAAGTAACGGGGCCCCACAATAGCAAGCCCCGCCTGACTCCGCCAGGCCTCGTAGCATTGCAACCCCACTACCAGAACCCGTTTGCCGTATTTCAGGGCATCGGTGGGAATAGGAATAAAAGTTTCCGTATCCACCAGGCATATCAGATCCGGGGTAGTGGCGCGGATTTCCCCGTCCACCGTTACCACAAGGTTTTCATTCTGAAATTCCACCGAGGCGGTTTTTCCCTTGTACTCCGCGGAACCTTCGATCAGGGCTTTGCCGAAGTTAAAGGCCCCCCGCACTTCCCGTAGTACATCGGTGATCTTCCCGCGAAAGAGCTTGCAGCCCTCCGCCGCCGCCAGGAAATTTTCTTCCGGCGTACCTGTTCCCTGCTTTACCGAGCGTATCGCCTTGCCCAGTTGCTCGCTCCGGGTAACGATGTTCCTCACGCAGTATTTTTTCATTATTGCCCCTTCCATGCAGTAGAGGGATATGGAGACGGAGCCGCCCGAAACCATCGTTACCGCACGAGCAAGGTCCTCGGTCCATTTATTGGTGATGGTCTTGAATATCGTCGAATTGCCCTTTTCATCGGTAAGAGCCATGGGAGTCGCGCTGACCCCGCCGATAGTAAAAGTTACCATCTGGAGTTCCGGAAAGGCCCGGCCCATGCCGTCGGCGTCTACCAGGGGAAGTCCCAGCCGGGCAGCCGCCGCAAAGGGAAGCATACTGTTCACCCCGCCGGCCTCAATGGGCATAAGGGCATCAATCTTCCGGTTGTAAAAAGAACTTACCATGTCGTAGAGGGTCCGGTATTCATTCCTGCCTATTCCCTTTTCGGCAAGCACCGTGGGCGCCCCCATCATAGCGATGGGAACCACAAAGGCGTTGCCGGCGATCTCCTCCGGATCAAGCAGGGTCACCGGCCCGGTTTCCCTAATGGCGCCAATAGCCATAAGTTTGCCGACATATGGATCGCCCCCGCCGCCTGAGCCAAGGAGGGACGCCCCCAAAGCAATATCTTCAATCTCTTTTACGCCGATTTTTCTCATCAGTCACCTCTTTAATAAGACGGCGAAATCGCCGCCGCTGTTCAATCACAGTAACGCACATTAAGATACCGCTTTACCGCGTCAGGCGGCAGCTTAAGCGCCCGGGAAATCTGATCCGGCTTCATACCAAAGTCCAGCAGATTTTTGACGGTTTCCTCAAGACCTTCTTCCCGGCCTTTCTCCCTGCCTTCTTCCCGTTCTACCGCCAGCGCATCTTCTAAATTCCACTCCGTCAGTAACATGTTCACTACCTCCGATCCATGAGTCTCAAGAAATTCCTTTAGTATGCCATGAGCTATGCACCACGTTACCGCCTCTTCCATGGCTCCTTTCCGATCCTGTTTCCCTGCCTCCGCTTCCCGCACCTTAGCGACAAAGGC
>JAIRLK010000189.1 GCA_031259515.1 Treponema sp.
GGTATTAAAGCTCCCCCGGACGGTTTTCCCGTCTATGGCTATCACCTCTCGTTCCTGGTCCTTTTTTATCGCCCGAACCCAGGACATGAAACACCGTTCAATCTCCCGGGGGTCGAGCCGGTTAAATACGCGCCGGTATACATCGTGTTTGGGGATACCGTGTTCCAGGGGAAGAAACTGTTTCAGCCAGGCTTTTTTAGCTTTCCCATACAGTTCGATGTCTTCCCAGCCCTTGGCGAAGGCCATCACCGCCAGAAGGGTGATGACGATAACTTCGATGAGGGGATAGCATTTCTTCCGATCGATTCGCGGGTCCTTGATATCGTTAAAAAAGTCGATAATGGGGTGGTACGGTTTCGGGGATCATTATTGCCTCCAGTCTCACCTTTATCGGCTTTTCTTATTGCTCCTTTACCCCTTTTTTAATGCGCTCGCCCTGGTTGCCCTGCTGATGATACTTGCATTCTTATACGCTATGCGTTAGACTTGTTATATCTTGCATTACTGCCTCCTGTCGTTTGAACTTTGGCGGTTCACTGATAGGGGGTTTGTTTTATAATCCATGAATTGTCAAACCCTTTGAGTCCCCCGGCAAAGCCGGAGGTTTACCTATTTCAACTACGCAAAATCCCCACAGGCTCCGGCGGCTAAAGCCGCTTGGGAGCAAAAAGCCCTCCTACCGGGCCGAATAATCTGGAAGAGGGGCAAGTTCGGCCCGGTAGACACGGTTCGTATCGTTGAGTTTACGTATGGACTGAACCGCCTTGGTGGGCAACAGGGCAAACCGGTTGTATTTAAGGCCGATGATGTCGCATACCTGGTAGATGAAATGTACGCAGTCCTGCAGGGGGATGACGAAGGCTGGAGGATTCAGTTCCCAAGACTGTATCAGTTTCCGAATTTCGTCTATAAGGGTCTGATCAACGGTAAAATCCACATATTCGTGGATTTCAGGATGTTCGGAATTTTTTTTTAATACCCCCTGGGCTGTAAAGAATTTACCCGCTACGCTTGGATAAAATCCCCATATATCCGCATCGTCTATGACCACCGAGGCGTGACCCGCAATAGACTTTTTTCCGCTGATTTCGGTTCCCCGTCCGTAGGCAAGGAAGGCGACCTTGGCATAGACACCTGGGGTTTCTTCCGGGAAGACATAGGCTTGAAGTCCCGGTTGGGAAACGCTTTTGCAGCCAGCGTTTAGAAAGAAAAGGAAGAACACGAGACTTATTACCAAGATGATACAAAAAACAAACTTTGAGTTCTTATACCTTGCCATATCAGTCCCTTCTCAACTGCTCCCGCCGGACACCGTTTCCCCTCATCCCGGCTGGTTCCTCCAGCGTTTTGTATTAATAATACCGCCAAATTCAAAACTTTGCACAGAGTAACAGTAGCTGATATTATATACAGAAACAAATTGTGTTTTCCCGGTATAATATCGGTGTGTTGCCGTTATTCTTCCTCAAAAAAGATTTGGTCAATGGCCTTTTGGCTTTTTATAAGGTTATGGACAGCCTTTTTGTGACCAATCCCAAGGTATCTGCATCAAAAGTGATATGTTTTTTATTCAATGTTTCTATTAACAGTGTCAAATGCTGTTGCCCTGAACTTTGTACGGGTTTTCTTGCCTTTTAGATAAAAAACCGCGATATTAAAAGGTAAGGCGGTTTCGAGATGTCAGGTTTGAAACCGCGAGAGCCGGGCAAAGCTAACCTGAGTTTTGAAACCGGCTCAGGTATATGAGGTTCTCTCCATGCGGCCTCGTTCCGGCAAATTATAGTATCCCATATTCAATCGTTAAAAAGGCGGGTATATGTCTGAACAAAGTGTAGTCCCTATTGATCAGATTCTTCCGAACAAGCTGCCTCTGGTCGCCCTTATGGGCCGGCCTATTTTTCCGGGGATCTTTACTCCCATCATGATTGGGAATCCTGTGGATGTGAAGGTCATTGACGATGCGGTGGCCGGGGATGGGCTCATAGGTCTGGTGATGCTCCAGAATGAAACCGAGACCCCCGCCATTACCGACCTCTACCGGACGGGAACGGCGGCGAAGATCGTGAAGAAGATCAACCTCCCTGCCGGGGGGGTAAATATCTTCATCTCCACCCTCAAGCGGTTCCAGATCAAAAAGACTTTGTCCGCCTCCAACCCCATTGTCGCGGCGGTGGCCTATTTGGAGGATGAGGAGGACGATACCAGCGAGGTCAAAGCCCTGACCCGGGCGCTCATCAGCGAGATGAAGCAGATCTCCGAGAACAACCCGCTCTTTTCCGAAGAGATGCGGCTCAACATGATCAACATCGATCATCCCGGTAAGATCGCCGACTTCATCGCCAGCATACTCAACATAGACAAGGCGGAGCAGCAGAAGATTCTGGAGATCCTCAATGTGCGAAAGCGCATGGAACAGGTTCTGGTCTTCATCAAGAAAGAGCAGGAACTTCTGAGGATTCAGAAGCGGATTCAAAAAGAAATCAACGAAAAAATCGAAAAATCCCAGCGGGATTATTTTCTTAAAGAGGAACTTAAGGCGATAAAAGCGGAATTAGGCATGACCACGGATGCTAAAAGTTCCGAATACCAGCGGCTCAAGGAAAAGCTGGATGCCTTCAAATTTGAGGGCGAAATAAAGGAAGCGGTAGATCAGGAACTTGAGAAATTCAGTCTTATGGACCCTAATTCGGGGGAATTCATCGTTACCCGGAACTACCTGGACGTGATCGTAAATCTTCCCTGGCAGGACCCTCAGCCTGAGACCTTCGAGCTTAAACTTGCCCGGGACATACTGGAGGCGGATCACTATGGCCTTAAAGACGTAAAAATCCGTATCGTAGAGTACCTCGCGGTCCGCAAGCTCAGGAAGGACACCAAGGGATCGATTATCTGCCTTGTGGGGCCTCCCGGCGTGGGCAAAACCTCGGTGGGCAGGTCCATAGCCCGCGCCCTGGGGAAGCAGTTCTTCCGCTTCTCCGTTGGAGGTATGCGGGATGAGGCCGAGATCAAGGGGCACCGGCGCACTTACATAGGCGCCATGCCCGGAAAGATCATCCAGGGACTCAGGATAGTCAAACACCGGGACCCGGTGTTTATGATAGACGAAATCGACAAGATGGGGACCAGCTTCCAGGGCGATCCGGCCAGCGCCCTTCTTGAAGTCCTGGACCCGGAGCAGAATTCGAGCTTTCGGGATCACTATCTGGACCTGCCCTTTGACATCTCCCACATCTTTTTCGTCGTTACCGCCAACACCCTGGACACCATTCCGCCGCCCCTTCTGGACCGCATGGAAATCATCCAGCTTCCGGGCTACATAGACACGGAGAAGCTGGAAATCGCCAAACGGTACCTGGTTCCCAAAAGCCTTGAAAAGAACGGCCTTAAAAAGGCTCAGGTCAAGTACACCAAGGAGTCCCTGCTCCATATCGCCAACGGCTATGCCCGGGAAGCGGGGGTCAGGAATTTCGAGAAGAACCTGGACAAGATACACCGCAAGCTGGCCAAGCAGATAGTGGAAGCCGAAGAGGAAGCGGCCTCCGCCGGAGAGAAGGCGGCTTCTTCAGAGAAGGCTGAAACCCCCGCGGCGGAAATCGGCGTTTCCGGGGCCAAAACCTCCCCAGCTCAAACCCCGGAAGCGAATATCCCCCTGAAATTCGTCATAAACAAGGAGCTTATCGAAGAGCACCTGGGTAAGCCCCTGTTCCCGGAAGACGTAGTGAAAAGGGCTGACCGTCCGGGTATGTCTGTGGGCCTGGCCTGGACCAGCATGGGCGGCGACACCCTGGTTATCGAGGCCACCTCTGTGCCTGGCAAAGAGGATTTTACCCTGACCGGAAAGATGGGGGACACCATGAAGGAAAGCGCCGCCATCGCCATGACCGTGGCCCGGAGGCTTGCGTCGGAACGGTATGGCATCGCCCCCGAGTGGTTTGAGAAGCGGCACATTCACCTTCACATCCCCGAAGGGGCTACCCCCAAAGACGGCCCGTCTGCGGGGATCACCATGGCTACAGCTCTCCTCTCCCTGTTCCGGGACCGGCTCATTACGGACCGGTTGGTCATGACCGGAGAGTTGAGCCTGACGGGCCATGTATTGCCCATAGGCGGCCTTAAAGAAAAGACCATAGCCGCCCGGCGGAACAAGGCCAAGCACATCGTCATCCCCAAACAGAACATCAGGGACCTGGACGATATTCCCGATCATGTGAAGAAGGGCGTCGAGTTCTACCCGGTAGAGCGGTTCGATGAGGTATTGGCCTTAGCGCTGCCTGATTAGGGCTTGAGCTTCCAGAGCAGGGGGAAACCGTGTATATACACCCTAAGCTGGCAGCCTTTACCGCCACCCTGGAGGCCCTGTTCCATGAGGCGGATGAGTTTTTGGAAGACGAGTGGGGTGGTTCTTTTCCCCTGCACCCCAATCGTCCCAGATGGAGGGCCGCGTTCAATCCGGAAATGGACGGCCTGTTTGAGATAGCCCCGGACTTTACCCTGGGCATAGGTTCCGAGAGGGGCCGGGGCTACCGGGTCTCTTTCCGGGCGGCCACGCTGGAGCGGGTTCCCTCCGAGCAGGCGGACTTTCTTATGGGACAGGCCGCCGCCTTCATCAAACGTAAACTCCCCGATTATTTCCCTGGCCGCCATTTGGAGGTGGTTCGTGACGGGAAGGGCTTTAAGATAATCGGGGATTTTTCTTTGGGTTCCGTCTCTTGATGTCCTTCCCCCTCTACGATTAAGATGATGATCTCCGGTTTCTCCGGCAACATACAATGAGGGTTTAGGGAGCGCAGTAGTGAAAAAACAAGGTTCCTTTTTGCTGATTTTGATTGCTTTAGTGTTCTTACTCATAGGCTGCGGGAGTTCCCCGAAACCGGCGGGGAACCGGGATACGCCGGCTTTTGTATCCAATCCTCCCGAGGATAAAGCGATGATTTTTGGAATCGGCGGCGTACAGAAGGCTAACGCCAGGCAGCAGATTCAGCTTGCGGATACCCGGGCCTGCCAGGACATAGCGGAACAGTTAGGGTCTCTTGTTCAGGGGATGATCGCCGATTATTCCCGGGAAGCGGGAATCGAAGGTAGCCAGGCGGTCTTGGAATTCCAGGAGGCTGTAGGTCGGAGCTTACTTACCGCCGGGTTTGCCGATGTCCATCTGATAAAACGGGAGTCGGCGGAGGATGGGACTATATATTCCCTGGTTGTCATAAAAAAAACGGATGCGCTTAGGCATACGGCGAATATCCTGGATACTGAAGCAACGCGGTTTGTCGAATTTAAAAACGTAAATTTTCCCGGAGAATTGGAAAGACGGTTGGGCGCGGCCCGGATGAAGCCGACAATAATAGTCAATTAAGCAATGGACGAAAGTCCTTGCAGGGCTATGGGGTCTTCGGGTTCCAGTTCCAGGACGGTGCGGAAGAAAGCGGCGGCTTTGTCGTTGTCCCCTTTCCTCATGGCCAGGACCCCCAGGTTGGAGATGACCTTCACGTTTTCCGGCTCTTCCCGCAGGGCGGCTTCCAACTCTTTCCGGGCGGCGGCATAATTCTTCTGCTCCATCAGACAGATGGCCAATTCGTTTCTGGTATCGCTGTTATCCCCCCCAAGCTCTATGGTTTTTCTGAAAGCCGCCGCCCCGTCTTCCCAGCGCCCCAGTTTCCGCAGTGCCCAGCCCAGGATAAACCACCCGTTCCACACATCGCTGTGGCGCTGTAGGAAATCCTTCACCTTGAGCAGCCCCTGCTCCGCATCCCCCCTACGGATAGAATCGTAGGCTTCCCGGAAGATTTCATCGTCCAAGCCCCGGCTCTCAATTTCCTGAAGAAAGAAGGCGGCCCGGTTTTTTTTCTCCGAATCTTCCGCCAGAGAAACATAAGCGGAAAAACATTCCCGGGCCTTGTCGAAATTCCGCCGTTTCATGTAAAAGAAACCGGCGTTAAAGAGGGCGTTGGGAAAGGGAGGGTTCCAAGACAAAAGCCTCCGGTAGGCTTCGCTTGCCAGGGTGTTTTGGGCATCCGCCTCTTTCTCCCGGCCAGCCTGTTCCAGGGCTTCCGCCCGGCTTTCCAGGATAAGCGCCCGGTTGAGAACCACTTCCGGCGCCAGGGGGAAGATCCCTTCCAGGGCCGCTATTATTTCCAGGGCCAGGTTATAGTCGCCGTTACGGGCCTTCAAAATAGCCGCTTCGGTAAATTCCCCCATGATGCCGGGCTTAACCGCTAGAACAAAGCGGCGGTAGTAGTCCAGGTCCTCTTCGTCCAATTCTGCGGGCCGCAAGGCGGAGGATGCCACAATCCGTATCATCCCGGCAAGGATCATCTCCCAGGAAAGGTTCTCCAGGTTCAGGGTATTTTCACCCGGCGGCAGCTCCACCGGGATAGGGATGGCCGGATCTATGGAAAAATCCTCCTCCTCCTCGTGATGATGGTCTCCATCCTCATGGGAATGGCCGGAGAGGGCTTCAATACGGCCTCTCAGAGATTCGGGGGCCGATAAAAAAACGATACGGTTTGGAATGTTCATGCTGACCACCTTAAAACGCCGCCTTTGCGGAGGGATTGGAAGCCGATGCCGGATCGGGAACGGCCGTTGAAGCGGGATCGGCTGGGAGATGGATGTCCCCAGGCCGATGGAATTGACTCAAGTAATCGTTCAGCCTGAGTTTAAACCCCATAGGCAGCGTAGAGTCGGTGAATTCGATGGCCAGAGCCAGGAGGTCTTTCCGGCCTTCCACGTTTTCGGACCGGATGAACTTCCCCGGAATCAAAAAGCTCTCCTGGGGATCGTCAAAGTTGACCCGTAACAACAACTCCTTATTCACAAGAAATTTTGCCACCCCCATCAGGACCATTTTCGCCCCGGAAAAAGAAATATCCCGCAGGATACAGTTCCGGGGAACCCGGTCGATAAAAACAACACAGTCTTTAGGCAGAATTTTCAACTTTCTGGTGGTTTCGGGGGTTATCAGTATGCGTTCATCCTGGCGTTTGGAACAATTCATTTTCGCATCCAGAAGCCGCCCTATGATCTCTATCAAATCGTCCGGCGGACGCTGGGTGAACTGGAGGGTAAAGATAACCATCCCTTTTGAACCGGTATAGGGGACATAGCCTATGGAATGGGCGGCCACAAAGAACGTCAACGGCGAACCGCCGTCGGTGTTTTTAAAGCAGAATCGGAGGCTGACCGTGTTATTGGCTTGCTGAAGCTTATCGAACAGATCCGATTCGGTATTCGCTACGACCTTGGCCCCTTCAAGGGACGAAGAATAGACGACGCAGGGCCAAAAACTTCCCCCGCATTTCAGGTATACTTGTTGAGGGATCATTCCGGTAACTTGAATTATTTCTTTAGTAAATGTTAGGCTGATCGCCTTATACTGTTCATAATAAGTCATGATTTTTTGACTTGTTAACATACTCATTAAATAATTATAGAATTCTTTGGAATTTCCGTCAATGCGATAGGGCCTTTCATGGGGGATAAATCCATAGACTTGAATTTGACCTAAATCATCCCACGAAGAGGCTCCTATTAGTCCCTATACCTCTATCCCGCTTTTATCAAAAAAATAGAGGTTTTTCACCAGTTTATCCCGCATGAAAGACAAAAAAGGATACTATGCGTTTACCCTGGCTTTTCACAGATTATTTATTATTATATTTATATGAAGATGAAACAATTGCCGCGTTTATCGTTACTTTTTTTTATGATTTTGGTGTTTTTTGTCCAAATTCCCGGTTTTACCCAATCCAGGAAAGGGTATACCCTGCTGATGATACCGGTTTTTACGGAAACGGGGCTTTCAGAGGAAGCGAATCTGCTTTTTACTACTATGGTTGATGAACTGGAATGGCTTACCAAGGCGTACTCCTTTGTCAGACTCGCCAAATCCAGGGGGATGAATGGAAGACCGCCTCCTACCCGGGGGAAACTTAACCCTGCGGACCATGCGTTGCTTCCAGAATATGTCATTACCGGCGTTTTGAACCGGGAGCAGGACGGAACGAAAGTTTTCGAAATGAGCCTGTGGAAGCTGGAAGATTCAAGCCTGCTGGCTGTCCAGGAATTAGCCTATACCGATATTGATGAAGGGGTAGGTTTTATTCCATTTTTTATATTGAGCCTTTATTCGACCCTGCCGGGAGTTGCCGATTTCGACACGGAACTGAAATCCTGGAAAAACAAGTGGCTTTACATGGGTTTGCGGGCCGGGTTTTCCCCTCGTCTTTATATAATCCCCGGAGATTACTCCAAGGACGGAACGCCGATGCATCTGCCGGGTTTCACCTTTGACGCCGGCTTCCGGGGAGAAATACAGCTCTTCCCCCGGCTGGAAGAAGGTAAAACCTTTTCTTTCGGCCTTCAAACCGGGCTGGATTTTACCTACGATACGGCCGATTTTATCTATTATGATAGCGTTGCTGCTGAATTGATCCGCAGCCAGATTGGTACCGCCGCCATGTCCATTCCCCTTTTGGCTAAATTCAACATAAAACCAGGTCAATTCGTCTTTGGTCCCTATGGAGGGATCTACTTTACCCAGCCCTTGAGCCGGTACAAGATCACCCCGCCCTTAGGCTATACGGCAGGGTTCAACATTGGATACAAGATAGGCGCCACCGGGGCCTTGTTTTTCGATTTCCGTTTTTCAGGCGATATAGGCAGGACGGTTATGCCGGAAAACAATATACCCTACAAACGGTATTTGTTTAACCTTTCCATGGGCTTTGAATGGGGCTTCCTTACCAAAAAGGCAAAAGCGACGGAAGAAGAAACGCCGATAGAAGCTGGGACTGAGGCAAGCGAAGGCGAATAGGAGGGGACGACTCCCACCCGACCCATCCATCTCTTGTCAAACCTCCCGGGGGGCCTTGGCCCCAAAGCCCCTATGTTCCGGCGGCAACCCATTCCCGGAAAGGTGATACTGTTCAAGGCGGCATAGGCTTTGGTCCGGGCGATTTCCGGGCTGGATCCCCAGGCTGAAGCCGCCAGAACCCGGTCGCCTGATGTGAGCAGGGGGCCGTCCCCGGCTGCGGAGGCTCCGGCGAAAAAGATGCGGTCCCCCGATTGTTCCAGCCGTTCCCTGTCGGGGAAGGCTTCCTGGTCATCTCAGAAATAACATGCTGTATTTTATTTATGAACAGTTCCTTACTTCCTCGACCCAGGTTTAACGAAGGGGACCCCTTGTCTGCAAAGCTCACAGTCGGCGCTGTCCCAGTCGGCGGCTTCCAATTCAACCGCAGCGTAGAGGGGCCAGGGGATGTCCACGCCGGGAGAACGGCGATCCACCACGCAGGCCAGGGCCGCTATGCTTCCGCCCAGGGCCTCCAGGACTGCGGCGCACTCTCCCGAAGATTTACCGGTGGTAACCAC
>JAIRLK010000204.1 GCA_031259515.1 Treponema sp.
ACTTCAAGATCCGGACAACCACCGTGTACCAGTACAACATGGCCTTCCAGGGACGGAACGACTACGCCTATGCTTCGGCGATCTCCATCGGGGTGTTTATTATCACCATAATCCTGGCGCTGCTTATATTCTTCTTCCTGCAGGATCGCGGTGAACTCAAGAAGAAAGCGAAATAGGAGGGCGGTTTAATGAGATCACTACGTTTAGAGTTGGGAATACAGCGGTTTTTTATTTATGCCGTTATGATCTTTCTCGGTCTCCTGGCGATTATTCCGTTGTATCTGTTGCTTATCAACGCGACCCGTTCCACCGAACAGATCAACCTGGGAATTTCCCTTATACCCAGTACCTACGCCGGGTATAACTGGCGGGTCTTGACCGGCAGGGGTTTCCAGATTTGGCAGGGCTTTTACAACAGCGCTTTCATCGCCCTGTCAACCACCGTTTTAGGGGTTTACTTTTCGGCGATGACCGGGTATGGCCTGCATGTGTATAAGTTTAAGGGCCGGCGTATACTCTGGGGGATCATTCTTATCATCATGATGCTTCCGGCAAGCCTGTCCTTTATCGGGTTCTATCAGTTCATGGCCCGGCTGAAACTGCTGAACAGCTATATCCCGCTTATCATTCCCGCCATCGCGGGAGCGGGAACGGTGCTGTTCCTCCGCCAGTACATGACGTCTGTTCTTTCCATAGATTTGATTAACGCCGCCCGTATTGACGGCGCGGGGGAGTACCGGATATTCAACGTGGTTATTTTGCCGGTTATAACGCCCGCGCTTGCGGCTCAGGCTATTTTTACTTTTGTCGGTTCATGGAACAACTTCTTCAGTCCCTTTGTCCTCATATCGGAAGAGCGGAAATACACCCTGCCTATGCTGGTCCAAATGCTCCGGGGGGACATATACCGTACCGAGTACGGCGGAATATACCTGGGGATCGCTATTTCGCTGATACCGATTCTGATTTTCTACATTTTCATGTCCCGTTTCATTATTTCCGGCATTACGATGGGGGGTATAAAGGAATAGGAGCGCGTCTCTACGGGGATCTGACCCGCACCCGCTGGGGGGCCTTGGGTCCCTGGGGACAAGTCCCCTTAGCGAGCGGGAAACTTCCCCCTCCTCCATCGCCGCGCGTCGTCCGGCTTGTATTCGATCTTCAAACTATGGTATCCTCAAACCGGAGAGGAGATAGTCATGGCTTTTTCATTGAATTCGTGTCCGGTGATCTATCGGGCCCGTTATTCCCAAGAGGGATGGAAAGAAGAATATCTGGAGAAACCGCATAATACGCCGGAAGAAGAGGCCCGTTTGGGCGGGGACGAGGCGGCGGCTCTGATGAATTCCCGCAACTTCTTTGATGATATGCCCCTGGTGTCCTATACGACCCAGTACGGGCTCAGTTGTTTCGAGGGCCTTAAGGCGCTGCCTCAGAAAGATGGCGGGCTGGCTATTTTCCGGCCAGAGCGGAACGCGGCGCGGTTCAATATGTCCATGAAGGGGCTTTACATGCCCCCGTTCCCGGAAGACCGCTTTATAACAGCCGTAAAAGAAACGGTAAAACGGAACGCCGCCCTGGGCTTCTCGGTTTCCTATAAACCCGAATGGGAAAAAAATTCTTTTATCAATGCCGATTCTATCTATATCCGGCCCTTCACCTATTCCGAAGGGGGCATAGGGGTCAACATTTCCCGGGAACCCTGGGTGATGGTGGTCATATCCCCGGTAAGCGCCTATTTTTCCGCCGGGACTCCCGACGCCGTTATCACCGAGCGCATCAGGGCCACGCCCAAAGGCACGGGCTGGATCAAGGCGGCGTCTAACTACACCATAGCCGCCCTGGCGAAACACGAGGCGGTGGAAGCGGGGTTCATTGAGTGTATCTTCTTGGACGCGGCAGAACGGAAGTATATCGAGGAAGGTTCCTCCTGCAACATCTTCTTCTACTTAAAATCCGGCGAACTGGCAACCCCGGAACTGGGGGACACCATACTGCCGGGGATCACCCGCTCCAGCATCATAGAACTTGCCCGGGACCGGGGCATCAAGGTTTCGGAACGGCAGATCGCCATAGACGAGGTTATCGCCGAAGCGAAGGAATGTTTCGTCAGCGGCACCGCCGCCGGGGCGACACCCCTCGTCTCCCTTACCTGGCAGGGAAAGAAGACGGTCTTCAACAACGGGAAGGTCGGGGAGATCACTGCGGAACTGCGGGATACCCTCAAGGGCATACAGTACGGCATTATCCCGGATACAAAAGGCTGGCTTGTCCGGGTCGAATAACGGACAGGTTCAGTTTTTAACCGGAACTCCCTTCCAATCCGCCTTGACTCCGCAGAAGCCTAAAATCGTAAGAAAGGTAAAGTACGCCGGGGTGAAGACTATCTGGATGAGGGCAAGAACAGGCGGGCCGGGAAGAGCGGCGCCGAAAAGACCGAAGCATGCAAGGGTGTTCATGGTCATAGACAGGAGGACCGCCGCCGGAAGGGGCCAGAGGCCGGGGATAAAGGGCAGGAAGGGGATGGCGATGATCCCCATGGAAATAGTTATCATGAGGAAGGAGAAATTCAGCCTGGTCAAGGGATCCGGACTGAACAGGCCGCCGTTGTTCCAGCGCAGGGTCTGGTTGATCAGAGGTTTCCAGGAGCCTTCGCCCCGGGTCCGTACCCAAAGGTCGGGCTTGACGGCGGCGTAGACCTTGTAATCCGTGCCGCTCCGTATCATGGAGACCAGGGCAGCGTCCTCGGTGGGAGAAGGGGGAACCCGGCCATAGCCGCCTATGCGATCCAGGGCGGCCTTTCTGACGATGAGGTTGTTCCCAAAACCGCCGCTTGCCGCGCCTATGCCGGTGGCCCCCGTAAGGTAGAGGTAACGTATGGCGTGGTCAAAACACTGGTAATACTGAAAGAAACCCGTTCCCCCGCCCTTCTTGAAGACCGGACCTATGACCAGGCCCGTCCGGGGATCGGACATCCGGGCGGACATGGCCCGGATCCAACAGGAAGGGACTTCGCAGTCCGCGTCAGTAAACAACAGCAGGCTTCCCGCAGCCGCTTCCGTACCCCGGCAAAGGGCGTATTGTTTTTTGTTCACCCCGGTATTTTCAGCCAAGGTGATGATCCTGACCTCCGGCTTTGTTTCGGCGAAACGGCGCAGTATTTCAGGACTCCTGTCGGTAGAACAGTCGTCGATAAAGATGTATTCCGCATCAGGGTAATCCTGTAGGGCAAGACTTTCCAAAAGCCCTTCAATCCGCCGCTCTTCGTTCCTGACGGGGATAATCACCGAAACCTTGGGGCCCTCCCCCGCCCTATCCAATCCCGGTTGAGGCAGGGTAAAGCGGAGGTCTCCGCGCCGCTCCCGGAAAAGGCCAGCCATCATAACGCAATGAACAGCGATGAACAGGGCGGCAAAACTAAAACGAAAAATATCAAACCAAAGCATAGATTCCCCCCGTTCTATTATGAATCAAGTTGAGGGAGGATATATTCCCACACCGCGGCAAGAATGCTTTCCATATCCGGCTCGTCGGAAGTAATGGCGGCAACCGCTTCCTGCCGGGGAAAGACTATCACGAACTGACCGTTCTTGCCGTCCGCCCGGTAAGCCCCGTGGCGGCAGGCCCAAAAACCATAGCCATACCCTACATCATAGTCTGGTTTTCCCGTTTCTTTCGTCGAAATATGAGGCCGGCTCGCCCCGTCTATCCACGCAGCGGGGACGAGTTGTTTTCCCTTCCAACTGCCCCGCTGGAGCAGTAACTGCCCAAAGGCGGCAAGATCCCCTGTGGTAAGTTCCAGGCCTGTGGCGCCCAAAGTGCAGCCGTCCCCGCTTTCCTTCCACACCGGATCGGGAATCCCCAGGGGCCGGAAAAGGCGGTCCAGCAGGTAGTCCCGGACCTTCTGTCCCGTAGCCCGGGTTATCATGGCGGAGGCCAGGAGGGTACTGCCGTTATCGTAGACAAACCGCGTACCGGGATCGAAGTCGAGGGTTTGCTCCAAGGCATCCGCGACGGTACGCGGCCGGGAGAACCCCCCATGCCCCCGGCTCATGGTGAGGAGGTGTTCCAGGGTGAGGGAAGCCAGCCGGGGTGAAGGAGCGGCCGGGAGTTTGCAGGGCTTTGGCCCTGAAAGGGGAGATTTTTGCGATGTACCGCAAAAAGGTGAACTCGGGCCGGGAAAAGCGTCCGCCACCCGGTCCATAAGGGAAAGTTTCCCCTCGGCAATGGCCAGACCCGCCGCTATCGCGGTGAAACTCTTGCTCACCGAATAGACCGGCCGGGGCTTTTCGGGGACCCAGCGACGCTCGGCAACGCGCTCACCCCCCTTGAATAGGACGATCCCTTCAACCTTGAGGTTCCGTTTTTCAATTACTTCCGCATAGGATGTGATGTCCATAGAGCGCTTCCTATATAGTACTTCCCGCATTTTCCCGCAAACGATCAGGCTTCTTATACTACCCTTGTCCACACGGCTTAGGCAATCTGCGGAAATTTAACATTTACCCATTGAGGCTGTTCCAAAACCTCACGGTATCGGGATTGAGGCGAATTAATGCTGTTCTGAATAGAACAATCGGAGTTCGGAACAGAATAATCGGGGTTCGGAACTCCGGCGCGGGTTTTGGAACAGCCTCAATTGTTCCCCGGTTGACAGGACCGGAACGAACAAGTAGCATAGGAAAAAGGAGTCATAGTGGCTAAAGAAGAAGCAATTGAAGTTGAAGGGGTCGTTCGGGAAGCCCTTCCAAACACCATGTTCAGAGTTGAGCTTGATAATCAGAATGGTCACCTCATTCTCGCCCATCTTTCCGGAAAAATGCGCAAGCATTACATCCGCATCGTACCCGGCGACCGGGTACGGATTGCCCTCTCTCCCTACGATTTAAGCAGAGGCCGCATCATTTACCGTGAACGGTAGCTTTCAGTAATACCCAGGTAGCGCCGCTTCCCCCTAATTCCACGGCAGGGTGGCCGCTTTCTCCGGCGTAGGGGCACTTTTCTATGAACTGAAGGACGGCCCGTCTCAATACCGCTTCCCCTTCCGAGTGGTTTCCTTTGCCGTGTATGAGGAGGACCTTCTCCAGTTCCTTCATGCGGCTTTCCTCAAAGAACGTTTCCATGGCGATCCAGGCTTCGTCCCGGGTAAGACCATGAAGGTCAAGGGCGGCGTCGGGCTTTTTCGTCCTGAGCCTGCGACGCCGTTCCGCAGCCTGCCGCTCTCCCGCTTCCGGGCTTTCGGCGTCTTTGTCGTAAACGCCGTTCACCCGGAGCCAGGCTGTCATGGGATCAACGGACCGCTGTTCTTCCCCGCCGTCGCTTGGGATCACTCCCCGCTTTTTCCCGGCCCGGGCGGTTTGTTTATCCCATGCGTCTAAAATATCCCCAAAATCCATATCTTCCACCTTAATAGGGAATAATCCGATCCAGCGGGACCCAGCCTGCCTTACCTTCAAAAGATTCAATGTAGGCCCAGGCATCCGTCACCGAACGGATCCGCACTGCTTCCCCTTCCCGGAAAAACATATCCGGAACGCTCCCTTCTTCCGGCATCCTAAAAGAGCCCGTTTCCCGAAGTACCCCGGTACGAATTTTAGGGGTAAAACCCCGCAAACCTCTCACCGAACCGCCGAAATATCCGTAGAGACCTATCCCGATCATACCACATAAAAGAACGACAATAAACGTATAACCCCAGGAAGAACCTGAAGTTACGGGAAAAATTTTCCGCCTGCCGCCTGTAATGAAGGCGGCAGGAAGCATGAAGAGCAGGATGAAGGAAGCTGCGGCAGCCAGCGCCAGGAAAAAGCCCCGGGGCCTCCACCCCTCGTCTTCGGTGAATCCCAAGCCCAGGGCGGTTTCGGCAGACCGGCGCAGAGAAGCCAGAACCGGACCCGCCGCGAGTTCCCGCTCGTTCAGTCTGAGGATAACCAGGGCTTCAGCATACATACCCCGATCCCAATATGAACGGGCTTCCGTGATGGCCTGTTCATAGCCTCTTATAAATATATTGAGGAAAAGCGGGAAAACCGTGTCTGAGCTGTCCGGAAAGGAGGGAGCCGGGGGCGGCCCTTCGCCAACACGCGCCGCGCCATCCCCGGTTCCGACATTCGCCCCCTGATCCGGAACCAGCGCGGGCCCTTGCGCGGACGAAAGGCCGGAAGCCGCCGGGGTTGCGGGCAGAACCCTAAACTCCCGGGCGGGAATGAGCAGGGAGGCGTCCCCATATTTCACCAGGCCGGAGGGAAGGCGGACGGAGGGCCCCTCCAGAGCGATAATACGAAAACGGAGGACAAACTCTCCGGGTCCGGTTTCCGCCGCGCCCAGGGTCTCGACGATGGCGTTAACCGGCGCTTCAATCCGGCATGAAAGCATGGCGGCCTGCCGGTTTTCCACCTTCCCCGTCCTCACGCGGATCCTTACTTCGACGCTCCGGCCTACCGTCAGGGATGAAGGTACCGGTTCCCATACCACAACGGCCTCCCCGGTATCGCCCCGGACCAGGGCGGATACCGGAGGGCTGTAACCCAGACGCCCCGGGGCCCGTACTTCAAAGGGGGCAAAGGAAACCCGCCCGATCTGGCCGGGGACAAAAAAGAAGTCCACCGCAGTCCACTTTTCTCCCGCCTCCGGTTTAGCCGCCCCGCCCTGTCCGGCAAGCCGGGCGGAGGTACGGATTCGGTCCAGGACAAGGAAGGAGGGAAGATCGGGAATGATGACGGAAACCTCTTGGGGATTCGGGTGATTCACCAGGATACGGATCATCCATTCCCCATGAACCTCCGGGATTTCCGGGGAAGTTTCCAGAAGCACTTCCAACTCCCCTTTGAATTCTTCGGGGGGCTCGGTTTCGGGAGTAAGGCCGTATTCAGCGTAGTAATCCGGGTCAGGGAAATAACCGGTTTCCTGGGAAAAAACCGGCCGGAGAAGGGTGGATAAAAACACAAAAAATCCCAAAAGAGCCTTGAAAAGCGTGAAATCACGCCTTTCTTTATGCGAATTATGCAAAGTGCAACAGGCTCCTAGCAGTTTGTTGCGCTTCGTGCATAAAATCCTGAAAAATCGCCGGTTAGGCGATTTTTTACCCTGCAAACTGCGTAAGGAACCCGATAATCGTGGTTTTTGCGGTACTTTGCACCGCAAAAACCAACAAGTGCAACAGGCTCCTAGTAATCCGGGCCCGATACGGAAGCGTCTTCGACCCATTCCCGGCTTCTCCATCGATCCTGCTCCTTACGGCGTAGATAATCAAAAAGAACGTGATCCAGAACATCGTCCTGGACCCCCTCCCCTCTTCCGGCCTTATCCCCGTCCGTAAGGGGAACCGGGGCGGCGCTCCCCGGACGATTCATGGACAGGAGGCTCAGTTCCAGGTTTCGCTTCGCTTCGAGATGGCTGCTATCGGCTTCCAGGGCCTTACGGAAGTCCTCCGCCGCGCCGGCATAATCCCCGTTCCGAAACCGGATCACCCCGCAATTATAGTGAATCCGGTATCGCAGTTCACGGTGTTCTTCCTCATCCAGGGCCTCAAGCTCCTGTTCCGCCGCCGCGAAACGCCCCAGGGCCGCCTCTCCCTCATCCAGGGAAAGATACATGACCCCCAGGCCGTATTCCCCATAGGGCGCGGCGGCGGTAAACGCCAGGGAAGCGCGGTAAGCCACGATAGCCTCTGGGTACATCCCCTGGGAATTGAAAAAGCTCCCTTCAATTATTTTAAGCTTCCCCGGCATATCGGAACAGGACGCGGCAAGAAGCAGGGCTGCGGACAGGGCAAAGACTGCCGACCGAGGCCCCGCAAGATACCCGGCGCCGTTTTTACGCCCCATGATGACGCCTCCGTTTCTTTTCACACGCCCTGGATGCCCCTAGGGAGGCCAGGGCCGCAATGATGAAGATATACGAACGGGAGACCCGCTCCCGCCTGAAACCCGCCGTCCCGGTTTCCCGGACCGCCGCAGCGATATGGTCTGAAAGAAAGGCCGCCGCCCGCTCACGGGTCCCGTCAAGATAGGCGCCGCCGGTCCGTTCCGCAGCGTTCCGCAGGGTATCCCGGCGGAGAAAACTTGTCGCGGTTTCCTCTTGCCCCGCCTCCGGTCCGGCGGCGTTGGGGACTATCCCTCCTGTTTCACTGCCCAGGCCCACCGCCGTAATCATGATGTCCCCGGCAAGGGCTTTCTCTATTCCCTGGGAAAAAGACCCCTGATGGGCTTCTCCGTCGGAAAACAGGATGATGCGCCTGAGGGTGGGAAAACCGCTCTGAAACGCTTCGGAAGCCGCGACAATCAGGGATTCCAGATTGGTCCCCTGTCCGGTAATGAGGGATGTTGAAAGACCTTCCAGAAAGGCCTTTACCGCCTCGGCATCATCGGTCAGGGGGACGGCGAGAACCCCGGTCCCCTTCCCCACCGCCACGGCAAAGCGGACTCCCCCGGACAAGGTTACCAGTTCGCGGGCTATGACCGCCGCCTGTTCCAGACGGGAAAGGCTTCCTTCCCCGCCGTCCCGCACGTCCATGCTCCGGGAAAGATCCAGGGCCAGGACTACATCCACTCCCCGGCGGAATTCCGGCGCAAGCCGGGTTCCCCAGCGGGGCCCGGCCAGGGCTACGATGAGGCAGGCGGCGAAGAGGAGAAAAAAGAACGCGGACAAGAAGTACCGGAACCGGAGTTCCCGGAATTCCGTTCCCCGCCGGGAGGGGGGGAAGAAGGCTAGGACACCCCTGTTCAGGCGGTAATGGATGACCGAAAGGAGCGCCAGGGGAACGAGAAGGCCCAGGCACGGAAGCAGGGAGGGATAATCAAAGCTCACAGGAAAGTCCTCAATATCCAGCGCCGTATAAACCGGGGAAGGAGGATCAGAACCAGGGCCGCCAGGGACACCTGCCTCTGAATGTCTTCTGTTCTGCTCACCGTTCCTGAACGCCCGACGGTCATCTCCGCATCCGCGAAACGGGCAAAAGCCTCAGCAAACGCCCTCTCGGAAGGGGCGGCGATGAAGGTTCCCCCGCCCGTGCGGGCAATGGCGCGGAGGCTTTCCGGGTCAAACCGGGAGTCGAAAGAACCGGTTCTCCGGACTTTAAGGATGGGGTCCACATAATCAATGGGGACTTCCCCGGCGGACCCTACGCCTATCACCCAAAGGGACGCTCCGGAAGTCCGCAGAACTTCAGCCGCAGTCTCGGGATGCACCGGCCCGGCGTTATTCTCCCCATCGGTGATGAGCGCTACCGCCCGGCGCGGGGCTGAGGAACCCCGTATATGCAGGGCCGCTATGGCAAGACCGAGCCCCAAGGCGGTACCGTCCCCCAGCTCCCCTATTCTAAGGGTTTCCAGCCGGGAATAGAGGAGCGGCCGGTCAACCGTGGGGGGCAAAAGGAGGCTCGCCTCGTTCCCCACCGCCACAAGCCCTATGGCATCCGCAGGCCGGTGGTTTGCAAAATCCAGAACCATATCCCGGGCCGCGGCAAAGCGGGTCCGTCCGTCCATGTCCAGGCCGGCCATACTGGGGCTTGTATCCAGCACAAAGAGCACATCCGCTCCCCGGTCAAGCCAGACGATTTCGGTAGACACGAGCCTGGGCCCCGCAGCCGCGGCAAAAAGGAGGAAAACGCCACAGAGTTCGGGAATGCCCAGGAGCTTGACGAGCAGGGTCAAATTCAGGACGGGCTTGAAGGGAACGCCCCCCGGCGGTCCCAGGGGAATCTCCAGGGTCAGGGCATCCCTGAAAAACCGGGAAACGCCGCAGAGGATGATGATGATTACCGCTCCAACCGGAATCAGGAGGGGCCGTTCAAAGCCTATGCTCATACCGCCTCGCTTTTACCTTCGGAGGGTCTGGGGGGTCCAAGGCCCCCCAGCGGGGTGCGGGGCAGCGCCCCTGTCTCCCAACGTCCCCCCTCCTTATTTTTTTCCATTTTCCCGATAAAATCCCGAACCTGCCCCAGAAGCTCCGTCACGCATCCACCTTCTATTTCTCCACCGCTGAACCGCAGCGCATCGCAGCGGCGGAAAAAATCCGTCAGAAACGGCCCTGCGGGATCGGGGGTCAGGGGTGGGAGCAAAAGAAATTCCTCTCCCGTCATGGCCCGGCAGTTCATCCCGGTAAAAAGGCCCAAAAAAGTTCTGAACTCCCTTGAAAGGTTGTCCAGCGCCTCAGCAGCTTGCCCCTGCCCGCATGAGTCCAGGGTGAGCCGCAGATTCCTCAGAACCTTGCCCATAGACCAAAGGAGATGACGCCGCCTGAACAGATCCCGCCAGCGCCGGAAAGCCGGCCCGCCCCTCAGAACCAGCAGGGCAAAACCCGCGATAAAAGCAACTATTCCCAGGGCGGTTCCGTAGATCATCCCCATCGTACCCGGAACCGCCAGGGGCGGAGCCGGCCCCGAAAGAACCAGGGCGTTCCCTTCGGCCTCCAGTATGGAGGCGATATGCACGTTAAGCCCCCTAAAGGTGAGGGAAGCGATTTCTATCGGCGGCAACGCTATCACTCCGGGCGTATAGGCCCTGAAATCAACGATGAGATGACAGGTCTCCCCCCGGTTTTCCAGTTCTACCCGGGTGATGATCAAGCCGGGCGCACGGGGAAGCGCTCCGGGATCATCCAGAACCGCGCCTCTGACCCCCGGCAAGGCGGTACTCAGGGGAAGCGCCAGCCGTCCCGAATCCCCTACAAAGACCCTTTGCGGAATAAGGTACGCATCCTCCGGCTGGACGCTGACATCCCGGGCTGTTCCGGGGAACGTTAGGAGGACCAGGCATAGGAGAAGGATGAGGGACCGCATCAGCGTCTCCGGGCGCGGTAGTTCCGGCGCAGTTCTCCCCGGAAGAAGCGGGCCAGAACGCCTGGGGCATAGGCGGCGGTACTCAGCTCCAGCCGGGCCGCGCCAGAGTGGCGGCAGATGGCCTGCCAGAGCCGGGCGCGATCTTCATGCCATTCGGCCCAGGCGGAGCGGAAGGATGAGGCGGCGGCGGGAGTGTAGAAGCGGTAGGCTGTCTCGCCATCTTCCAGGGCAGCCAGGCCTATGCCGGGAGGTATTTCCCGGTCCAGGGGATCGGTGATCCTGACGGCGATAACGTCATGCCTGGCGCAAAGGTCCCCCATTTCCCGCTCCCAGTTTACACAGAGGAAGTCGGAGATTACGACCACCAGGCTGCGCCGCTTGAGGAGCCGCCCGGTTCCAGACAAGGCCGCCCCCAGGCCGCTTCCCCGGCGGGGATTTTCCACGCCCAAGGCGGCGCTTATCATCGCCAATACATAGGGCCTCCCCTTCCGGGGACTGTAGACCCTGGTAATGTCCCGGTCAAAAAAAGCCGCCCCCACCCGCTGTCCCGTCCTTTCCGCGGAAAAGGCGACCAGGGCGGCGGCCAGCGCCCCCTGTTCATACCTGGTCAAGGCGGCTTTCCCCACATCCGCAGAGATTCCCCCTGAATGCATGGAAGCGGAGCAGTCCAGGACGATAAACACCGTAAGCTCCCGTTCCTCACGGTAGAGTTTGACAAAAGGTTTGCCGAACCGGGCGCTTACGTTCCAGTCTATAGAACGGATGTCATCGCCCGCTTCATACTGCCTGACCTCGTCGAATTCTATCCCCTGCCCCCGGAAAACCGACGCGAATTCCCCGGCTAAAAGATCTTCGGCCAGATCCCGGGAAACAAGGTGAAAGGCGGCTATCTTTCGCAGAAGTTCGTGCCGTTCCATGACAAAGGAGCTTAGGGCGCGGGGACCAGGGCCAGAATACGGGCAATCACCCCGTCTGTGTCCAGGCCGTCGGCTTCGGCCTCGTAGGACAGGACGATCCGGTGCCGTAAGACCGGGAAGGCGGCGGCCTTTACATCTTCGGGGGTAACAAAGGCGCGGCCTTCAAACAGCGCCCGGATACGGCAGCACCGGTAGAGAGCAATGGAAGCCCGGGGGGACGCCCCAAAGGCGATGTACCGGTAGAGCCCCTCCCGGTCCTGCCGCCGTTCTCCCTCCCCGGAACGGGGAGGCCCCAAACTTCCGCCTTTGGGCGCAGGCGGACGGGTCGCGGCTGCCACCGAAACCAGATATTCGGTGATACGCGGGTCTACATGCACGGCGCGGGCGGCGGCCCCCAGAGTTTTCCGGAAAGAAGGGTCCAGGACCGGCGTTAGAGACGGGAAAGCCCCTTCATCGTCCCCCGCAGTCTGGCATTCCACGATACGCGCCTCCTCGTCAAGCCGGGGATAGCGGAGGAGCAGTTTGAGGAGGAACCGGTCAAGCTGGGCCTCGGGCAGGGCGTAGGTTCCCTCATGTTCAATGGGGTTCTGGGTAGCCAAAACCAGGAACGGGTCAGGGAGGGGATACGTAGCCTCCC
>JAIRLK010000277.1 GCA_031259515.1 Treponema sp.
ATGGAAAACACGGACGAAAGGCTCGTCGGGCTGCTTTACGACACCGGCCACCTTGTCTTTTCCGGCGAGGATCATCTGGCGGTGTTGGACAGGTGGATAGGCCGTGTCCGGCACGTACATCTGAAAGATATGCGTCCCGCCGTCCGCGAGCGGGCGGCGGGCGGGAACTGGTCGTTCCTGCAAGCGGTGAAGGCCGGCGTCTTCACGGTGCCGGGGGACGGCTGTATCGACTTTAAGCCCGTGTTCGAGCGGCTCATCGGGGCCTGCTACTCCGGCTGGTGGGTGGTGGAGGCCGAACAGGACCCCGCCCTGGCCAACCCGCTGGAATACGCGGTAAAGGCCCGCTCGTACATCCGGGAAACGGCAGGGATTTAAGGAAAAGGCAAAAAACACATTATGGAAAATTTTGTTCTGTCCATGAGCAATATTACCAAGTCTTTTTCCGGTAACGAGGTGTTACATTCGGTATCGTTTAATCTGAAAGCGGGAGAAGTCCACACCCTCATGGGGGAGAACGGGTCAGGGAAATCGACCTTGATGAAGATTCTGATGGGGATATATCAGGGATATAGGGGAACCATCAGACTCTTTGGGGAGGAATTGGCCTTTTCCAGCCCTGCCCGGGCGCTGGAACACGGAATCGCCATGATACATCAGGAGCTTTCCCCTGTGCTGGATATGGAAATAGCGGAAAATATCTTCATCGGCAGGGAAATTCGGGACCGTTCTGGACTCCTGGTGAATATCCGGGAAACACGGCGCCGGGCGGCGGAACTGCTGGCCCAATTCGGACTCGACCTGGGCCCCGAGACCAGGATGCGGGATCTCAGCATCGGCCAGTGCCAGCTTATCGAGATTATCAAAGCTATTTCCTGCAACGCGAAGATCATCATCATGGATGAACCGACCTCGGCAATTACGGAAAAAGAAGCGGAGATGCTCTTTGTACAGATCCGCCGTCTCCGATCCCAAGGGGTCTCTATCATCTACATTTCCCACAAAATGGAGGAGATCTTCAAAATATCCGACCGCGTCACGGTTCTTCGGGACGGAAATTATATCGGCACCAAAACCGCTGCGGAACTTAGTACGGGTGAACTTATTAAGATGATGGTGGGAAGGGAACTGTCCGACGTGTTTCCTAAGAAACCTGTTACGCCGGGGGATGCGGTTCTGCGGGTTCGGGACATATCTCTGGGGAATCGGGTAAAAGGAGTCAGCTTTGACCTGCGCCGGGGGGAGATTCTGGGCATCGCGGGGCTTGTCGGCGCCGGCAGGAGCGAACTGGCGGAAAGCATATTCGGATTACGGAAAAAAGACGGCGGCAAGGTAGAAATAATGGGCCGGCCAATGACCATCCGCTGTCCCCGTGATGCCATCAGACAGAACATTGCCCTTATCACAGAGGACCGGAAAATGACGGGCCTTAATTTGAGAACATCTATCAGCAATAATATCACCATTGTTTCGATAAAAAATCTTGCCAAAAACGGGCTTTTGAACCGGCGGAAGGAACAGGAGTGCGCGATTTTTTTCATGGGCAAGCTGCGGATCAAGGCGCCGGGGATTTGGACTCAAACTCTGTCCCTCAGCGGCGGCAATCAGCAGAAGGTGGTTATTGCCAAATGGCTGGTGGGAGATCCCGGTATCATCATCATGGATGAACCTACCCGTGGCATTGATGTGGGAGCCAAACGGGATATCTACCTGCTCATGGGCGATCTGGCGGAACAGGGCAAGGCTATCATCGTGATTTCATCGGAAATGCCGGAACTCATCGGAATGTGCGACCGGATCATCGTTTTGGCGGAAGGAAGACTGACCGGAGAATTTGAGCGGAACCGTTTTTCCCAAGAGGATATTATGTGGTGCGCCGCCGGAAGAAACCGTCTGGAAGGAGAAAAACAGGCATGACCCATAATCAGCTTTTCAATCCGCGCAGGCATCTCTCGGCGGTTCGGGAATTTATGATGCTCTTCATTCTGGCGCTTATCATTGTTGTCCTTAGCGTCCTGTCGCCGGCTTTTGCTGATGTAAAGAATTTTATCAACATATTCAAACAGGCGGCGATTAACGGTATCCTGGCGACGGGGATGATGTGCGTCATCCTCACCGGCGGCTTCGATCTGTCGGTGGGATCCATTGTGGGATTTACCGGTGTTATCGCCGCCCTCTTTGCCCAGGGACAGTATCCTATCGCGGTTCCTATTCTGCTTGCGGTGTTGAGCGGCCTTATCATCGGCCTGGTAAACGGCTTTTGTGTTTCATTTCTGGCAATTCCAGCCTTTGTTGTTACGCTGGGTACCCAGTCAATCGTCCGGGGACTCGCCTACTTTGCCTCCGGGGGTATGCCCATCTTCGGCGTTACCCGGGACTATGAAAAAATTGCCGGGGGACTGATACTGGATTTTATTCCCTTTCTTGTTGTTTACTATGTCCTAATCGTGTTTTTCTTCGGCTTTATCCTGACAAAAACCGTCTATGGCCGGAGGATCTACATGACAGGAGGAAACGCCGTTGCCGCGGAGGTTTCCGGAATAAATGTCAACCGTATCAAGATGTCGGTCTACGGCATCTGCGGCCTTCTTTCCGGGATTGCCGGGTGCCTTTTAACTTCCCGGACTATTTCGGGTTCCCCGGTTACCGGCCAGGGTTATGAACTGGATGCCATTGCCGCAGTGGTAATCGGCGGAATAAGCCTGGAGGGCGGCTCTGGAAAGTGGTACGGCTCGATGATCGGCGCTCTTATGCTGGCGGTTATCAGTAACGGACTCGATATTATGCGGGTTCCCTCGTACTACCAGATGCTCTTCAAAGGCGCCATCATCGTTATCGCGGTTTTCATGGATGTTCGCGGTAAAATAAAACGGAAGTAATTCGCTTGTGCGGATTAAATAAATTATTTTTGGAGGAAATTATGAAAAAAATTGCGATTCTTTTTTCTGTTCTGGTACTTTCGGGTACCGCGGCGTACGGAAGCGGCAGGGGCCAGGAAAGCGGCGGGAAACCGGTGTTTATGCTCTGTATTAGTCACATGACTAACGCTTTTACCACTACCGTTGCCAACAGCATGAGCGCGGCAGCTCAGGCAGCCGGGGCGGAACTCATCATTAACGAGGGCGGAAATGACATCAGCAGGCAGATCAGCCAGATAGAATCCGGGATCAACCAGAAAGTCAACGCCATCATCATTGAACCGGTTTCCGTAAACGGGGTAATCCCCGCTGTGGAAGCCGCCCAAAGGGACGGTATTCCGGTGATCATCTTCAACCAAAAGATCAGCGACCCTTCCAAGGCTACCACTTTTGTTGGGGTTTCCAATGACACGCTGGGCGCTCTGGAAATGAGCCGGGCCGTACAGGATTTGGGGGGCAGGGGCAATGTGGCCCTTCTGCTCGGACCCATGGGATCCGATGGCCAGTTGGGCCGTTCCAAGGGTTATGCCGATGTCATTGCCCAGAACCCCAATGTAAAGGTAGTGTTTGAAGAAACGGCAAACTGGACTACCGAGGAAGCGCTGAGACTGGTGGAAAACTGGCTCCAGACGGGAACCAAAATTGACGCCATCGTCTGCCAAAACGACGGCATGGCTCTGGGGGCGGTCAAGGCGGTAGAAGACAAGGGGCTTTCCGGCCAGATCAAGGTATACGGCCTTGATGCCGTCCCGGACGCGCTCAAGGCGGTAAAAGAAGGCCGTCTGGAAGTTTCAGTCTCCCAGGCTACCGAACGGCAGTCCCAAATGGCTATCGATACCGCGATGAAACTCTACCGGGGCGAAACCGTCCCTGCGGAAAACTTGGTGGAAGGGGAAGTCATCGACAAAAACAATGTAGATAAGTATCTGTAGATTCGCCGTCCCTGTCCGAATTTGCGGGCAGGGACGGTTTTTTAGGGAGGCACCATGCGATTCGGAATCAACACGCTTGACGATATTGAGGTAAAGGGCAAGACCGTTCTGTGCAGGGTCGATATAAATGAGCCGATAGACAAGGCGACGGGGACGCTGAAGGATACCACCCGCATCGAAGCCTGTATCCCCACGCTGAGGGAGCTTTCGGCCAACGGCGCGAAGCTCGTGCTGCTGGCCCATCAGGGGAGCGACATCGAGTACAAAAACTTCTACACCACCGAGCCTCACGCGAAGGCGCTGTCGGCTTTTCTGGGGAAGGAGGTCCGGTTCATCGACGACGTGTGCGGGCCGGCGGCGCGGGAGGC
>JAIRLK010000317.1 GCA_031259515.1 Treponema sp.
GAGAAGCGTCACATCTCGAATTCCGACCCCAGGTAAACCTCCCGGACTAACTCATTCGTCAGGATCACCTCCCGGTCACCCCGGGCGACGATGGTACCGTCGGCTATGATAAAGGCCTCGGTGGTTATTTCCAGGGTATCCCGAACATTGTGGTCGGTGATGAGTATGCCTATGCCCTTTTCGGCCAGGCGGCGGATGATCTGTTTGATTTCGTATACCGCGATGGGGTCTATCCCGGCAAAAGGCTCGTCCAAAAGAAGGAACTTAGGCTCCGTTGCCAAGGCCCGGGCAATCTCGGTACGCCGCCGCTCGCCCCCGGAAAGGGTGTAGCCAAGCTGTTTCTTGATGCGGCCAATCCCGAATTCGTCAAGTAAATCGTTAAGCCGCCCCTTTTTCTGCGCCTTGTTAATGTCCCGGCGGCTTTCCAGAATGGCCCAGATATTCTGCTCCACCGTAAGCTTACGAAAAATGGACGCTTCCTGGGGCAGATAGGCTATCCCCATCTGCGCTCGCCGGAACATGGGTTTGTGGATTATATCAACGCCGTTCAGGGTTACGGTCCCTTGGGTTGGTTTGTAGAATCCTACGATCATGTAAAAGGTCGTGGTCTTTCCCGCCCCATTGGGACCTAAAAGCCCCGCAACCTCCCCGTTATGCATGGAAAAGTTTATCCCCCGGACCACTTCTTTCCGGCCAAACTTTTTATGGAGATTGGTTACACCCAATACATGGGAATTCTCAGGAGATGCCGAAACGGCTTCCTCCGGGGCGGGAGCGTCCGGAAATCCGGCAGGCTGTTCTTCGGCGGCGGGTTCTTGCGGAAAATCATCGGCCACAGCGCTAATCCTTAATGGACCCGGAGACCGAACCTTCCATGGTAACGTCGTCAGTCTCAAGGTCGACCCGGATACGGTCGGCCCGGAATTCATCGCTTTTTTTATACACCACGGGAAAACCCGAAAGGTCCAGCAATTTCTCCGTACGGTGGTAGATCGCGTACTCGGATCGACATACCATCTCATCCTTAAAAAGCCGGACGGAAATTTGAAACACCGTTATTTCCGCCTCGTCGTCGTATTCGATAAAGCGGCCTTTAGCAACCAGTTCATTTTTTTTATCTTCAAGGGACGAATTCCCTTCCAGTCGGGCAACCTTCAGTTTCCGGTCGTACCGCATCCGGTCGGTCTGAAAATAGATGTCTTTCTCTTCTTCCCATCCCCACACGTTGCCGGAGCAATCAATAAACTGATTGTTCTCGCCCTGAAGCTCAATCCGGTCGGCCCGGAGCAGGAGGTTGTCTGAGCGGACTTCCGCGTTTCCGTCCAATACGGTAATTTCCTTTCCCGATGTCCGGCCTCCGCTCATACGGTCGGCTCTAAAGGTAAAAACATCCCCCCACAGGGAACATACCGCAAGAAACAGCCCTAAACTCAGCAAGAAGTATGGTTTCATTTAACGGTATCCTTAAAGGCTTCAAATTCGCCGGTATCCTCCGGGGCGGTTGGAAGCCACACTCCGTCGTCTTCCATCACATCGCCCGGTTCACCCGTTTCGTCATCATCCGTTTCTATGTAGACGCCTTGAACCCCGTCGGTAAAGGTCCAGGTCCGGCGGCGGACATCGGCGGAAAACCCCCACCCGGTAAAACTCGTCCCGTCTAACCGGCGAATCGCTACCGGCTCTCCGGGGCCTGCGGAAAGCTGCCGTGTTTTATCCTGCCATTCCAGGTTTTGGGTCTCTATGGCTATATCTTCCGAGTCTACCTGGATACGGACGCCGTTCTTCATGAGGATATTTCCGGATTCAAGTTGTACCGATGCGTTCCCCGCGTGGCCTACGGCGTTTATATCGTCTGCGGCTGTATTGAACTGTTCAAATGAGAAATTTTTCAGCTCCATGGTTTGGCGTTTTTCGTATCGTTCCGCCCCTTCGGCTTCAAACCGCACCAGGGGACTTCCGTCCTTGACGCGGACGTATTCTACGTCGTTCATCACGACATTGGGCTGATCTTCATTATCCAGGGAAATTGGACCGTAGTCAAAAGAACAGGCGCCAAAGGCAAAGAGGAGGAAAACGCACGCCGTAAAGGAGAAACCCCGCCCCATCCGCCGGTTTACCTTTGGGCCTGCCTGCGGTCCCGCACGGCGGCGATAAAATCCCTGAACAAGGGGCTGGCCGCCGTAGGCTTTGATTTGAATTCCGGATGAAACTGCACACCCAAGCCCCAGGGATGATCCGGCCATTCAACACATTCAACCAGCTCGCCGTCGGGGGTAAAGGCCACAAGGCGCAGTCCCGATTCGATCATCGCTTTCCGGACACTATTGTCAAATTCATAGCGATGCCGGTGCCGTTCCCAAATGTATTTCTCCTTATAGGCATCAAAAATATGCGCGCCCGGTTCCAGGACGGTTTCACTCTTTCCCAAACGCATGGTAGCGCCGTAATTCTTTACATTCGTCTGCTCTTCCAGAAGGCTGATCACCGGATGCCCGGTCTCCTTGTCAAATTCGGTGGAATCCGCGTCTTCCCAGCCCAAAACGTTCCTGCCCCAATCTATCACCATGATCTGCATCCCCAAACATATCCCAAAATACGGAACCTTGCTCTCCCTGGCCCAAGCTGCGGCCCGGACCATGCCGTTAATTCCCCGCTGCCCGAATCC
>JAIRLK010000414.1 GCA_031259515.1 Treponema sp.
TGTTGACGATAGCTATATATTTTTTTATCTCCAGGTTATACTGTTTTCATTCTACGTCTGAATTCACTCTATAGGGGAGGCGCCATGATCTATAATCCTGAATACGAATGTATGGAAGCTGAAGCCCGAAAACGGCTCCAGCTTGCCCGGCTCAAGAACCTGGTGGAAAAGCTCTATGCCGATGTGCCGTTTTACCGGAAGAAAATGGATGAATTGGGGATACGGTCCCGGGACATCCATAGTCTTGAAGACATTGAAAAGCTGCCCTTTACCACGAAGGACGATCTGAGGGAGAACTACCCCCACGGCCTTTTGGCTTGCCCCAAGGACCGGATCGTGGAGGTCCACATGAGTTCCGGGACCACCGGAAAGCCGGTGGTGGACGAATACACCCAAAACGACATCAACATCTGGCGGGAGGCCATGGCCCGGACCATGGCGGGCGGCGGCTGCACCAAGGACGACATAGTCCAGAACTGTTACGGCTACGGCCTTTTTACCGGAGGGCCCGGCGCTCATTACGGCGCCATGACCTTAGGCGCCGAAGTCCTCCCCATGTCTTCGGGGAACACGGCGCGGCAGCTCATGGTGATGAAAGACTTTGGCTCCACCATGCTCGCCTGCACCCCCTCCTACGCCCTCTACATGGCGGAAGAAGCCGGGGACGCGGGCGTAGACCTCCTCAAACTGCCCATCAGCAAGGGATGTTTCGGGGCGGAACCCTGGAGCGAGAACATGCGGAAGGAAATCGAAGCCCGCTACGGCATGAAGGCCTACGACATCTACGGTCTCACCGAAATCATAGGGCCTGGGGTCTCCTTTGAGTGCGAGGCGCAGAATGGGCTCCACATCAACGAGGACCTCTTCTACCCGGAGATCATAGACCCCGCCACCGGTAAGGCGCTGCCCGACGGCGGAAAGGGGGAACTGGTCTTTACCACCCTGACCAAGGAAGGCACCCCACTGC
This sequence comes from Treponema sp., assembly GCA_031259515.1. GTDB lineage: Bacteria > Spirochaetota > Spirochaetia > Treponematales > Breznakiellaceae > JAIRLK01. The sequence continues at coordinate 968 of JAIRLK010000414.1, forward strand.
TCCGCTACCGGACGCGGGACATCACCTACTTCATGCGGGAACCCTGCACCTGCGGCAGAACCACCATCAGGATGCACCGTCTCTTTGGCCGTACCGACGACATGCTCATCATACGGGGAGTCAATGTGTTCCCCAGCCAGATAGAACACGCTCTTATCGAAATCGAAGGGACCGAACCTCAGTACCTTATCGTGCTTACCCGTGGAGAATCCCGCCTGGACGAGGTGGAACTTCAGGTAGAGGTAAAGCAGGAGTTCTTCAGTGATGAAACCAGGGGACTGGAAAACTTGCGGGCAAAGATAGAGTCGGTGATGAAGTCGAAGCTGCAAATCGGTGTACGGGTCAAACTGGTAGAGCCTAAGACTATTGAGCGATCCATAGGCAAAGCCAAACGGGTCATAGATAAACGGGCTATATAGGAGGAAGCAAATGCCTATTAAACAAATTTCGGTTTTTTTGGAAAACAATGCGGGCCGGCTTGGAGAAGTAACCAGGATTCTCGCTGGGGCGGGTATCAACATACGGGCCATCAGTATCGCCGACACCGCCGATTTCGGCATCCTGCGGCTTATCGTGAATGACCACGATGAGGCCCTGAAGGCCCTGGTGAACGCCGGGTTTACCACCCGGATCACCGATGTGGTGGCGGTAGAGGTAGAGGACACGCCGGGAAGCCTTGCGAAGGTAATGGAACTGTTTCAGCGGTTCAATGTCAACATTGAGTACCTTTACGCTTCTTTGGAAGGCGCATCCGGGAAAGCCGTCGTCATCTTTAAGCTGGAGAATCATGAACAGGGGCTGAAAATCATTAAGGATAACGGGCTTGCCATGATAGACTCTTTTTGAGGATTTGTTTCCGGGGGTCCGGGGGCTTTGGGCCCCTCTGGGGGCAGATCCTCGCAGAGGGGCCACACTTGCGGAGCAAGTCCGCGGCTGAATAGTTACACAGAAACAGCAAAAATGGAAGGATTAGGAATACAATATGAAAATTTTGATGGCCGCCAGTGAAGCCGTACCGTTTGCGAAGACCGGCGGTTTGGCCGATGCGGTATCCGCGCTCTCCCTCGCCCTGGTCAAGCTGGGGCATGAAGTAAAAATCGTTCTCCCCCGTTATTACAGCATAGACCGGGGAAACCTGCGGCAGCTTGAAGGGCCCCTGGGGGTTCCTATGGGCGGCGGCGAGGAATGGTGCGCCGTCTACACAACCGTCCTGCCGGGGTCGCCGAAAAAAAATCCGGTAGCTGTGTACTTTGTCGATCACGAAAACTTCTTCGGGAGGGACGGCATATACGGCGTTCCCTGGGAACCGGACTATCTGGACAACCCCCGGCGTTTCGGCTTTCTTTCCCGCGCGGCGTTCCAGCTTTGCCGGAAGCTGGACTGGTACCCCGACATACTCCACGCCCACGACTGGCCTGCCGCACTGGTTCCGGTACTCCTCAAATTCGCCGAACGTTCCGGGGAATTCAGTCAGACGGCGTCGGTACTGACGATCCACAATCTGGGCTACCAGGGCATTTACGGGAAGGAAAACTACGGCTGCCTCAACCTGTGGTGGGACACGTTTTACAAAGCGGGCTTTGAAGACGGGAACATGATGAACTTCCTCAAGGCGGGGATCTATTCGGCGGACAAGCTCAACACGGTGTCTCCCAACTATGCGCGGGAAACCCTGACCCAGGCCCACGGTTTCAGGTTAGATGGGGTGCTCCGCTGCCGGAGCGCCGATTATTGCGGCATCCTCAACGGCATAGACGGCAGGGTTTGGAATCCCAAGACCGATACGCTCATCCCCCAACCCTACTCGGCCAAGGATATGACGGGAAAGGCGAAAGCCAAGGAAGCCCTTCAGCGGGCCTTCAACCTTCCCGGCAATCCGGGTGTCCCGGTGGTCGGGATGGTAACCCGGCTTACGGAACAAAAGGGCGTTGGGGAACTTTTCGGCCCCGCCTACGGTTCCGCCTGGTCTATCTGCCGGGACATGAACCTGCAATTTGTCCTGCTGGGTTCGGGGGAACCCTGGTGCGAACAGGAGATACGCAGCCTTTCTTCCCGGCTTTCCAACTTCAAGGCCCGCATAGGGTATTCCGAGGAACTGAGCCACCTTATTGAGGCGGGGAGCGATTTCTTCCTTATGCCAAGCCGGTACGAACCCTGCGGCCTGAACCAGATGTACTCCCTGACCTACGGTACGCTGCCTATAGTGCGGAACACCGGGGGTCTGGCGGATACGGTGGAGAACTACAACCAGGATACGGGAAGCGGGACGGGGTTTATCTTCGATGACCTTACTCCCCAGGCTATCTACAACACCCTAGGCTGGGCGGTCTGGGCCTACTACAACCGCCGGGAACATATCGAAGCCATGCGCATACGCGGCATGGAGCAGAACTTCTCCTGGGAAAAATCCGCACGGGAGTACGCGGACCTGTACGCCAGCGCGCTGGACCTGATACGCCGGCCCTGACCTTCCTTGCCCCGCAAAGTATGACGGGCGTTCAAACTCCTTTCATACTTTGCGGCCCGCCTCCTGTTAAACCGCGCCGGCGGCTTTGGCAGGGCCGCTTCCAGTTCACGTATCTTGCGGCGGGCTGCCTTATGGTTTCCACCTTTATCCTGTTGGGCAGTGTCGTGCTTCCGCGGATCCCGTTCCGTCGCCTCGCTTCATCAAAGCTCGTATATCTCCCGCCGGCCACATCCTCCACAAGACTTTAGCTTAAACGCCTCGCTGTATCGTACTCCATCTTTTTTTCCCCCAACGGCCAAAACTTGTGGTATACTGGGGACCTTATGAAATACATACGCTATGAATCCAAAGATTTTATTGGAACCCTTACGATTAACCGGCCCGAGGCGCTGAACGCCCTCAACGGGGAAACGCTTTCTGAAATTTCTCAAACCTTGGGGGAAATCACTTCCGCAGGCCTGCGATGTCTTGTCATTACCGGGGGCGGCGAAAAATCCTTTGTGGCCGGCGCGGACATCAGGGAAATGCTGAACCTTATGCCCCAGAACGCCCGGGAATACAGCAAGACGGGCAATAGGCTGATGAACGCCATCGACGATTTTCCCGCGCCGGTTATCGCGGCGGTGAATGGGTATGCCCTGGGGGGCGGCTTTGAGTTAGCCCTGGCCTGTGATATCCGTATGGCCTCGGAAAACGCGGTATTCGCCTTTCCCGAGGTGTCCCTGGGTATTTTGCCCGGTTACGGGGGCGTTAAACGCATTGCCGCTCTGATAGGCGCGGCAAGGGCCAAGGATCTGCTTTTCACCGCCCGGCGGATTACGGCGGCGGAGGCCCTTTCCCTGGGGATTGTGAACAGCGTCCACCCTCAGGCGGAGCTTATGGGGGAAGTCTTAAAAACCGCCGCCAAGATTGCTGGAAACGCCCCCCTCGGTGTAGGAAATGTGAAAAAGGCCGCGAACGCCGTAGCCGGCCTTACAGCGCCTCAGTTTACGGAAAGAGAGGCGGCGTTATTTCAGGAATGTTTTGGAACTCAGGATCAACGGAACGCCATGTCCGCATTTCTCGAAAAACGAAAACCCGCGCCCTTTACCGGCGCGTGTACCACCGTAACCATGCCGACGGAACTATAACGCGTAC
>JAIRLK010000418.1 GCA_031259515.1 Treponema sp.
TATCCCCATGATCGACCTCTTTAACACCCTGGTAGTCTCCCAGAAGCTCCCGATTTTCTCGGTCTCCGGGGAACCTTACAATGAGCTTTTGGCCCGCATCGCCATGCAAGCCGAGGTTGACGTCATCCTGCTTGGAGGCATGGGCCTTAAATACGACGATTACCTTTTCTTTAAGGACACCCTGGAGGAAGGAGGCGCCCTGTCCCGGACAGTAATGTTCGTCCATACCGCAAGCGATCCTACCGTTGAGTGTCTGATGATCCCCGATATGTCCCTGGCTGTTGCCGAGCAATTCGCCCTGGAAGGCAAGGACGTGCTGGTCCTCCTTACGGACATGACCAACTTCGCGGATGCCATGAAGGAAATCTCGATCATTCAGGAACAGGTCCCCAGTAACCGCGGCTATCCCGGAGACCTCTACAGCCAGCTTGCCTCCCGGTACGAAAAGGCCGTTGACTTTGAAACCGCCGGGTCTATTACCATCCTGGGGGTAACTACCATGCCCGGGGATGACGTAACCCACCCGGTACCGGACAACACGGGGTACATCACCGAGGGTCAGTATTACCTTAAAAACGGACGTATTGAGCCTTTCGGGTCCCTTTCTCGGTTAAAACAGCAGGTGAACGGCAAGACCAGGGCGGATCACCGGGCCCTAATGGACGGCATGATCAAGCTCTATTCCGCCTTCAAGGATACGTTGGAAAAGAAGGCCATGGGCTTCATCATGACCGCCTGGGACGACAAGCTCCTTAAATACGGGGACAAGTTCGAGAAGGAGATGATGGACCTTTCGGTCAACATTCCCCTGGAAAGGGCGCTGGACCTGGGTTGGGAGATACTTGCGGACTGTTTCAGTCCTGAAGAAACAGGACTGCGGACCGAACTTATCGAGAAGTTTTGGCCCAAGAAGTAGCGAGGGATAATGGCAAAGATAAAGCTCACAAAGAACGAGCTCAAGAAACAGAAAGATTCCCTCAAGATGTTCCGGCGTTACCTGCCTACCCTGATGCTGAAAAAACAGCAGCTCCAGGCGGAAATCAGGACGGTGGAACTGAGGATCAGGGAGCGGGAAGATGAGCGGGACCGGCTTACCCAGGTCTTTCAGGAGTGGATCGCTGTGTTCGGCGAAACCGGGGTTTTTACCCCCGGTATCCTCAAGATAACCGGGGTGAAGGCCGCCGCCGGGAATATTGCCGGCGTGTCTATTCCACTGTTCGAGGGCGCGGACTTCGCGGTGGAAGCCTACGATTTGGCGCGTACCCCCCTGTGGCTTGACGCAGCGGTTGACCGGATGAAACAGGTCTTGCTCCTGGACCTGGAAATAGAGACCCTGGCGGAACAGCGCCGGAGGCTGGATCACGAATTGCGGGTTACCACGCAGCGGGTCAACCTCTTTGAAAAGATCAAGATCCCCGAGACCAGGGGCAACATCAAGAAGATACAGGTCTACTTGGGAGATCAGCAGACCTCCGCAGTGGTCCGGGGCAAAATCGCCAAGCGCGGTCTTGCCCGGGCGGCCCAGGGAATGGCCGCTTCCATGGGAAGCGGGGTCTCCAAGGGAGTTGCGCCATGATCGTACCTATGAAGAAAATATCCCTGGTGGTGATGGATAAGAGCCGGGAGGCTTCTTTGGAAGAACTCCGGAACCTGGGGGTAGTTCACCTGGAAAAACGGAACGTGTCTTCGGCACGGCTTTCGTTTCTTTTAGAACGGAAGTCCCGGGCCGAGACCGCCCTTGGCATTCTGCAATCCTATGCGGTCAAGGGCGCTTCCAGCGGTAGCCCGGAAAAAAGCGGCGTTTCCCCGGACCCGGAGGAGGTTGTGGAAAAAGTCCTGGTCCTGAGCGAGGAGAAGAAGTCCCTCCAGGAACAGGCGGCCTGGAACTCCAGGGAGCGGAGCCGCATCGAAAAATGGGGAGACTTTGACCCCCGCCTTTTGGCAGAATTAGCGGAACAGGGGATACCCCTTATTCCCTACGAGCTTTCCCCCAAGGTGTATGAATCCCTGGGAAAGGACGAGCGGGTCATCCTGTTAGGCAAAGACAAGGCCGCGGTTTACTGCGTTGCCCTGGAACCCCTTTCCGGGGAAGCGGCTCCCTGGCTTCCGCCTGAAAAGTCTCTTTCCGCCCTGGCTCAAGAGGGCGCGGACATTCAGGGAAGGCTGGCGGAAATTGAGGCCGAATTCAGGGGCTTTGCCCCGCAGAAAGAAGTGATAGCCCGGGGGCTTGAAACCCTGACTTCCAACCTGGAGTTTGAAACCGCCCGGGCCGGGATGGACCTTTTGGAGGGCGCCCCGGCGGAACTCACGGTCTCGTGGATCACCGGGTTCATCCCCCAGGAAGATTTGGGGTTGCTCAAACGGGCGGCGGCGGAAAATAGTTGGGCCTTTGTCGCCGCAGATCCCGGACCGGACGATCCGGTTCCCACGAAGCTTAAAAACAATAAGTTCGCCAGCCTTATCTATCCGTTAACGGACTTTCTGGAAGTTGTGCCGGGGTACCACGAGATTGACATTTCGGGGTGGTTTTTGTTCTTCTTTATCATTTTTTTCGGCATGATCTTTGGAGATGCGGGCTACGGTGCGTTGCTTTTGCTGGGGAGCCTTATCGGTATTATCAAGACCGCCAAAAAGGGCGTTCCCCCGGCGTTTAAGCTGTTCCTGTTGCTTGGGATTTCAAATTTTGTCTGGGGGGTCCTTACCTGTTCCTGGTTCGGCGTTGGAGATGTAAGCGCCTTGCCTGCCCTGCTGCGGAGCATCTCGTTGCCCCTCATTTCTAATGTAACCGCCGCCCAATCACCCAGGGACAGTAGTATCGTTCAGCAGAACCTGATGATTTTCTGTTTTACCCTGGCCCTGTTGCAGCTTTCAATAGGTCATATCCTTGCTATTATCAAAGGAAAGACCTTGAAAGCCCTGGCGGACATCGGTTCTATCGCCATGGTGGCGGGGATGTACTGTATCGTGCTTGCCCTGATAGCAAGTAATGAATACCGGAGCATCCCCCTCCTTATGCCGGCGGTGTACCTCTTTGGGGGGGGCTTTTTGCTGAACTTCCTGTTCGCCAACTACGAGGGGAATTTTGGCCGTTCGGTTCTTGAAAGCCTCAAGAACATCATTTCGGTCATCCTGGGTATTGCCAATGTGTTTTCCGACATCATGTCGTACATCAGGCTTTGGGCGGTGGGTCTTGCGGGAGCGGCGATTGCCTCAACGGTAAACGCCATGGCCGGACCCATGTTGGGGCATTTTATTTTATTTGTCTTTGGGGTGGTTCTTCTGGTTTTCGGCCACGGCCTTAACCTGGTCCTCAACGTACTTTCGGTGCTGGTCCATGGCGTCCGTCTGAATACACTGGAATTCTCGGGTCATGTGGGGCTTACGTGGTCCGGTTATGCATATAGACCGTTTGCTAAACGGATAAACAAAGAAGCCCAATCCGGCTAAACGGATTGCGGAACTATAAGGAGAAAGATATGGATTTGAATTTAGGTTTATTGGGCGCGGGTATGGTGATGGGTATTTCCGCCGTCGGATCGGCAATCGGTATCGGCATCGCGGGTCAGGCGGTTATCGGGGCGTGGAAAAAATGCTACATCGGTAACAAGCCGGCGCCTATGACCCTGCTTGCTTTTGGCGGAGCGCCGCTGACCCAGACCTTCTACGGTTTTATCCTGGGTTTGCTTTTCATGAAACCCGCCGCGCTGTCCAATCCCGAAAACGGATCCCTCTACCTCGGCATTGGCCTTGCTTCGGGGCTGGCGATAGCGTTCTCCGCCATCGCTCAGGGCCGGGCGGGAGCCGCCGGAGCGGACGCTGCGGGTGAGACGGGTAAGGGTTTTGTCAACTATATGATGATAGTCGGTATCTGCGAAACCGTCGCTATTTTCGCCATGGTTCTTTCCATGATCAGCCTGAACTAAACAGCTTGAATTGATGAGTTACGAGGGTTCCCCTCTAGCCGCGAATCGCGGGATTCGCGGCTGTGTTGCCCCTATTTACCTCATTGAATAAGCCTTGTAATACACGGGTAGTCAAAGTCGGCGGATTTGGTCAGGTCAATCCTGTTTATATCGGAGGCGATTGCCCGGTAGCTATTCAAACCATGTGGAAGGATCGTCTTTCCTTTCAGGATGTTGAAGGTGAAAGGGGAGAATCTCTCTGTAACCGGATATGTCGCCTGGGGGATATGGGATGCGCCCTCCTCAGATTTGCTGTGCCGGATATGGAATCCGCCGAGATTGCTGGTACGCTTGCCGCACGGGTTGCAATGCCGTTTTCGGCGGATATTCACTTTGATTACAAAATCGCCCTCCGTTGTATGGATTTCCCTATCGCGAAGATCAGAATCAATCCTGGAAACATAGGCGGACGCGATCGTGTTGAAAAGGTGCTTTCCCGGGCCGCCGCTAAAGGCATCCCGTTGCGTATAGGGGTAAATGGCGGGAGCCTTCCCGGGGACCTGAGGGGGCCGGTGGAAACCGGGGCCCTGGACAGGGCGGAAGCCCTGGTAACCGCCGCCGAACGGGAACTCGCTATCTTCCGGGACTTTGGTTTTGAGGATGTCCTGGTGTCTATGAAGGCTTCTTCCCTAGCGGAGACGATACGGGCAAACCGGCTCTTCGCCGAGCGGAGCGATGTCCCCCTCCACATAGGGGTTACCGAAGCGGGTCCCCTCGTCGCCGGGGTGGTACGGAACGCCGTAGCCCTTCATACCCTCCTTGTGGAAGGAATAGGGGGGACCATTAGGGTCTCCTTGTCCGATACGATGGAAAACGAGGTGATAGCCGGCAGGGAGATTTTAGGCGCTGTTGGGGAAAGTACGGGAAGGGGAGGGGAGACCCGGGGAGTAACCATCATTTCCTGTCCCCGGTGTGGACGGAACGGCTTCGATACCCACGGGTTTACGGAACGGTGGATGGAGCGCCTGTATTCCCTGAAAAAAACCGCCGCCATAGCCGTCATGGGCTGCGCGGTAAACGGACCCCAGGAGGCCAAACACGCGGACCTAGGTATCACCGGCGCAGGGGGCAAGGTGCTGATATTCCGCAAGGGCAAAATCATCCGGACCGTAACCGCCGGCGAAGCTGACGCGGCTTTCAAGGAAGAACTGGAGCGTCTTTAAACAGGGGGCGTTGCAGGTGGTAGTCCGGGACCTTGGCCCGGTCATAGGGGGATCCACGGATTACATGGATTAACACAGATTTTCGTATCAAAAGTGTTTTTAATCGGTGAAATCTGCGTCGAGAACTTTAGTTCGCAATCTGTGGATGTTTTCGAAATACAGTTTGGGCAGGTTGCCGGTATCGTCCCGCCGCTTATTTATGTACAGTTCCTTATGGGGATTCCCCATCCTGTGATGTTAGGTTTTTTGTTTTTTATCCGATATAATATAGTAAGAAAATGAAGGGAAAAGTCTTTACGCTGTTTCTGATTTTTTGTTTTTCCTCGCCGCCGGTCCGGTCTCAGGTGGAAGTTGAGCGGCCCTACTGGTTTTTCCTGGAACAGGGGAAGCAGTATTTTCGGAGCGGGGCCTATGGCAACGCCCTCCTTGCCTTTGAGGATGCCCGGAACCGGCGGCGGGCCATGTATACCCGCATGGAACAGGACATGATCGCCCTGCTCTCCATCGCCGAAGTCCGCCGTTTTGGGGATGAGCTGGAGCTGGTGGAAAAGTACATAGCCGAACGGGGGCAGATAAACGCCTCCCAGGCGCTGGAAGAGCTCTACTACCGGGTCCCCCGGGAAACCCTGGAAAATTCAGCCCGTCGTACGCTGGAAGTCTTTGATCGCCTTAAAGCCTATCCGGAGGCAGAATATTGGATAGGGGAAACCTATAGGACGGAAGGGGAATTGGGTATAGCCTTGCGGCAGTTTCAGAAGGCCTACGAACAGCGCTCTTTCCTGGAAACGCCGGGATTTGCCACAGAGATCCTCTATAAAATCGCGGACATACACCGGATCAGGCAGGAATACACGTTGATGGAGCGGAATCTTTTGGAAATCCTGAAACAGGATGTTCTCTGGTCTCAGGATTCGGGTACCTTTGTCCGTTCCGCCATGACCCGGACCATGGAGAACGACGGCATAGACCGGTTTTTAACCCTTTACCGGTATAACAACCCCGTAACCTTGCGGGCTCACCAGCTTTTGGGCTTCTATTACGGCGCTTCAGGCCGGCACAACCGGGCGGCGGAGCACCTCGTCTTCGCCTTCCTCATTCAAAATTCTGTTTTTATTGATGAAATAATACGGATTCGGTATGACTATACGTTTACTACCCTGGAGGATCTTCTTAACGAAATAATGAGCAGGCCCGTCCTGGCTTCTTATTTTGAGGAGGCTGAATATTACAAAATCATGTACTCTCTGGGGGTGGCTTTTTTCGGGAGTGGGAAGCTGAACGCGGCTCGGCATTTCTGGAACGGGTGCGTCGGACGGCAGGATGCCGGGGAATGGCGGGTCCGGTCTCTGGCCCAGCTTCAAAGTCCCTCTGTTGAGCGGGTGGTGGAATTGCCGTAAGAGCAAGATAAGAAGTCTTGCGTATATTGGTAATTCGGGTAATAATAGAGAAATCATTTAAGGGGGAACTATGATGAGCAAGAGCAAACATATAACAGATTCTGGTTTTGAGAATTATGATGCGTCGTCTGGGGCGATATCCGGCGTTGACGCTGTAACGCTTCCTGAACAAGAAGATGCCCTGGCCGCGCCGGAATCTATCCAGCCTGAACTGCCTGCGGATGAGCCGGTTGTAAGTGCGGAAATTTCGGGCTTTGATTTCATCACCCGCGCCCGTGCTGAGGAGATCGTCAAAAACCGGGCGGTGCTTGCGGCGGGATTGGGGATAGTCCCGGTTCCGGTCTTCACCTTTGTTTCCACTACGGCGATCCAGATCACTATGGTCCAGTCTATAACCCGGCTCTATAATATTGAGGTGAAAAAGTCCTTGATAAAGAACATCATCGCGTCGGTATTGGGAGGGGGCGCCGCCACGGGACTTTCGGGCTTCGCGGCGAAGGGCCTGGCGACTGCCCCGCTGGTAGGGACTTCCCTGGCGGTTTTGTCCGGTCCCGCGCTGAACGGCCTGACTACCTATGCCATCGGGTATATGTTTATTCGTTACTTCGAGTCCGGTGATGGGTTCCTAAAAGCCAATGCGAAGGCATTGGGGAACTGGTTCAAGGAGGGCTTCAAAGAAGGCCGGGAACGATTGGGCGATGCTGTAGCGGGAAAGGTGCAGGCGGCATAATTCTATGGCATTTTTCTACGAAAACTTCATCGCGGGCGGGGCGTATCTGTTCTTCTTGCGGAGTTTGGGTGTTACCTTACTCATTACGGCTTTCGGTTTGCTCCTTGGGACAATAAGCGGCGTCATCCTGTGTATACTATCCCGCAGTCCTTTCCGGGTATTGCGGGCCGTCTCTCAGATATATTTTCTGTTCATGGGGGGGACGCCGATTCTCCTGGTACTGATGTTGTTTTATTATGTGATACTCGCGCCAGCCGGTACCAGTGCCCTGGTTACTTCCATTATTGCCTTTGGGCTGCGCAGCGGGGCGCTTTTGGGTGAAATTATGAAAAGCGCCCTGAACAGCGTGGATGCCGGTCAGATCCTCGCGGCCCGTACGCTGGGTTTCAGCCGCACCGGGGCGTTTTTCTATATTACCCTTCCCCAGGCGATACGGTTCGGCAAGCCCTTATACCGGCATAGCGCTATTACCCTCCTACAGGATACCAGTGTGGTAGGCTATATTACCGTCAATGATTTGACCCGGGTAGTCAGCAACATGGGAAGCCGTACAGGGAACCCCCTGATGTCCCTGGCGGTGGGAATCGTGTTATACCTTCTGTTGTCTTCCTTCATCAGCTTGTTTTTCCAGGCCGGGAAGCGTCGTTCTTTCGCCGCCCGCGTTGTTGCCGCAAAAGGGACTTCGGCGGTAAAGGCGGCATAGTGATAAAGACTATGATCAAAGTTGAGAATCTTTCCAAAACATTTGGTGGTTTGCAGGTATTGCGGGATGTTAACGCCCAGGTCGAAAAAGGCGAATGTGTTGCCATTATCGGGCCGTCCGGTACGGGGAAAAGTGTTTTTCTCTCCTGCTTGAACGGGCTTGCCGTTCCTGATACGGGGCGGGTGTTCATCGACGGCTGTGATGTTTTTGACAAGGGTACTAACATAAACAAGCTACATGAACGGGTAGGGATGGTATACCAGACTTTCAACCTTTTTTCTCATTTGACGGTCCTTGAAAATATTATTTTGGCCCCGATAAAGATCAAGAAAATGTCCCGGGACGCGGCAATTGAAAAGGCCCGGGAACTGCTCAATACTGTCAGCCTTGCGTCACGAGAAAACGCCTATATTGATGAACTCTCCGGCGGACAGAAGCAGCGTATCGCCATTGCCCGGACTATGGCAATGGATCCGCAGTTGGTTTTGTTTGATGAACCTACTAGCGCCCTTGATCCGGCTATGACCGGCGAGGTTCTGGCGGTTATTCGCGCCCTGGCGAAGAAAGGCTTAACCATGCTCATTGTTACTCATGAGATGGGGTTTGCGAAGGAAGTATCCGACAGGGTGTTTTATATGGACTGCCAGGGTATCTACGAGACCGGTACGCCGGAGGAGATTTTTGAACGGCCGCAAAAGGAACGTACCAGGTCCTTTATCTCCCGGCTCAAAACCCTGGACTTGCAAGTACAGTCATTGGACTTTGACCTCCTGGAGCAGGTGTCGTGGATAGAACAGTTCTGTATAAAATACAATATTGAACGCCGTATGGTTAACCGGGTACAAATGGTATTCGAGGAGATGTCCATGTATCTTCTGAAAAATCACTTCAGGGCAGGGGAGGAACCGGATATCCATGTAAACATAAGCTACGCCGAAAAGGAAAAGCATATTGTCATTCATGTTACTTACAGCGGCAGGCAGGCGGATCCCTTTGAGGAGACCGGTAACGCTGATGATCTGGGGCTGCTTATGGTACAGCGAATGTCGAAATCGGCGCTTTATTCCGTTGCGGACAATAAAAATATACTGACCGTTACCCTGTAAGAGCCTGTTGCGCTTCGTGCATAAAATAGTATAAATATGCAATTTATTGCATATTTATACCTTGCAGGCTGGCGGGCTTGGCGGCTTTTAACGGCATCCTACAAATTGAGCAGTATACGGAGGGTAAATTCCCTGTCCGTCCATTCGGAGAGACATTCTCCGGCATGACGGTTACAGACCGCCGTAATACTCCGCAGTCCGTATCCGCCGCCGGTTCCCTTCCGGCTCTGGGGAAGGTTAGAGGCGGTATGTCCCTCTCTAGGGGATATAATCTTGCCGTCAAAGGTATTCTTCCCTTCAATGAGCAGTTTGCCTTCCGAGAGAAGGATATAAAGGTGTATCCGCCGCTGTAAGGCCGGAACCGTCACCGTTCCCTCAAAGGCATTCTCCAGAAGGTTCCCCAGGACAATACACGTTTCATAGTTAGTCAAAGGGGTCAGGTTCTCATCAAAGCGGGGAATGTCGGAGGGTAACACCGCTTGAACCTGAAAGGTAATGTTGTTTTTTTCAAACCGTTCCGCGTAGTTGGCAAGAAGGGCGCTTATAACCGGATTTTCACAGTAAACAACCGGTTCTGTTTGCGTATAGGAGGCTTTGGCGCTTGCCAGAAATTCGCGGATGTATCGCGCCCTGCTTATCCTGGACAACTCTTCTATCACTCCCATTTGATATTTATAATCATGCCTGAGAATACGAATTTCCTGTAGGATCCGGTCCAGCCGTCTGTAATAATTAACGCCGGACGCGATTACTTCCTGGGCAAGGTGGAGATCATTCTCAACGCTGTTTTTTTTCCCGGCGGTAGAAACCGTGATAAAAATAGTAAAAAGATTAGCCGCGCTGAGTAAAAAACCGGCAAGGTATCTGCCAATATCATCAAAACCATCCCCCTGGAGAGCGTCCGGTGGAACGCTGTTCCGCATGATGAACCATGACAGAAAAACTCCCAGGGTATAGAAGATCCAATTGAGGCTGTCCACCCAAACAAAAAAATCCTTCGCGTTCTCGCGGCCAAAAAGCGAAAACAAAAAAAGGTAAAGGCCCAGCAGCCCCCATTCAAGGCAATATCGGCAAAGATAAAAGCCTGGTCCGGCATCAAACACAAGGCGAGCCAAAAAGACGGAAAGGGAAGCGGACAGCGCCGTCATAGACAGGACGGCGAAAAAAACAAAGGTCTTTTGGAAGAATTTCCCTTTGAAAATGATCATAATCAGGAGCAGAAATATAAACTCTCTGATTACGGTGCTTACATCCACGGCAAAGGGCGGATAAAAATTGATTAAAAGTTCTATTCCCCCTAGGAACGCTAAAAACAGGGCGATACTCACGGGCCATGAAAAACGCCGCTCCAGGGCAAATGAAACGATGAAGGCGCTGTAACATAACAGGGCGGCGGCATAGACCGATTGAAGCAGGGCCGTCATGTTATCCCATGAATTTGCGGATCGACCGTGTTATATACCGGGACTTAAAATCATTAAAACGCCTGGACATGGGAATCGACCCCCCGGGTTTCAGTACCACCGTATTGTCTTTGATGGTTTCCACAAAATCCAGGTTTACAATGATTGAACCATGGCAATGGGCAAAACGTTCATCCACCAGCAGGACGGGGGCAAATTCCTTTAAGGGTTTATTTATCGAAACTGTCTCATTATTCACCAGGTGAAGAGAAAGACTGTGCCCCATTATCTCGGCGAAAACAATATCCCGAAAGAGGATGTTTCTATGGTACTGCCTGGTTTGAACTAGGACGGCGGCCGTATCTTCCCGTCGGGATTTGGACCGGGCATCCTCGATCTTGCGCATCACGCTGAAAAGCTGTTCCTTTTCTACTGGTTTTAGGAGATACGAAAAGGCCGCCACCCGGTATGATTCGGCGGCAAAATCGTTGGCCGAGGTCAGAAATACAATATACCCGCCAAAACCCTTGTCCCGCAGACATGCGGCCACTTCCACGCCGGACATTTCCGGCATAATAATGTCCAGGAAAACAATATCTACCGGTTTCCCGCCCGTAAAATATTCAAGCGTGGCGGAACCTGAAGTAAAACCATGCGGATTGCCGCGGGAAAGTTTAAGCCCCGGCGTACCGTGATAGTAAAGGTTGATGAGGCGGATGAGCGTATCCACTTCCCGGGGATCATCATCCAAAAGGACGATTTCCGGCATACTCATCAACGCCTTCCCCTCATGTACATCCGATAGCCGCCGCTATCATATCCAGAGCCTCTCCGCGCATATTGTATTTATGGTTATATCCAGTATCCGCAGACCTTAATCTGAAAATCTATGCGGCCTACAATTTCGATGTTTCTCTCTTCTGTAACCCGCGCCAAATCCCCGGTTCTGTATATTCGTTCAAAACCGCGTTCATCACTGAAAGGGTTCCTGATAAAAACTTCGGAGGTCTTTTCCGGCTGGTTAAGATACCCCGCGCTTACTGCGGATCCGGCTGCCCAGAGTTCGCCCTTTTCTCCTTTCAATCTCCTTAACCGAGCCTCTTTTTGAGGATTAACAGATTTTTGCCGCTTTCGTACCGGTATTCCACCGTATCCATTATCTTTTTCACCATAAATATTCCCAGGCCCCCTATGGGACGATCCTTCGCTTTGGCGGTAATATCGGGATCAGCTTTTTCCAGAGGATTATAGGGTTGCCCCATATCCTCAAACTCAAGCCGCAGTTCATTATTGGCAATTATAACCCTGATAAAAGCGGTACCCGGTACAGGATTATAGGCGTAATGGGCGATATTTACAAATATCTCCTCTGCAACAATGTTGATTTGCGATTGTGTTTTGAAAGAGCAGTTTGTTTCCTCAAGTTCAGTCTGCACAAACTCCAATACCGTGTCAAGATTTTCGAGAACAGCCGCAATTCTTAATTCTTTCATTTAGTACCCCCTTTGTATCGCAACGCGAGCATGGTAATATCATCCGCCTGTTCCGTTTCCCGGGTAAAGGCGTCAAATTTCTGTCTAATGGAAACCGTAAATTCCCGTAAATCCTGAGTTTCCTCATGGACAATAGCGACCTCCAAAAGCCTGGCCTCCGAAAAGAGTTCTTGTCTAGAGGTTACCGCCTCGGTAACCCCGTCGGTATAAAGATAGAGTATATCACCCGGCTCAAACTTTGTCTCCTCCTCTTTATAGCGCATAGCCGCCAATACGAGGCCGCGCTTTACCCTGAGCCAATCAAAGACGCCTCCGCGCTTAACGAGCGGGAGGTTATGCCCCGCGTTCACGCCGGTAGATTTACCGGTGGGAATGCCCATGTACCCCATAAAAGCCGTAACAAACATACCCGCTTCGTTATCGGCGCAGAGCAGGTCATTCACTTTGTCAAAAACCTCTTTTGTCCCCAGGCCATACTGGGCGTTGTTTTTGATCAGCGTCTTGGCGATGACCATAAACAGCGCGACGGGCACCCCTTTACCGGAAACATTCGCAATCAAAACCGCCAGCGTATCCTTATCTATCAGGAAAAAGTCGTAAAAGTCCCCTCCCGCCTTCTTGTCGGGAAGCATGGATCCATAGAGATCGACTTCCACCCGATTCGGGAAGGGGGAAAAATTCTCGACAACATGGAAGCCTGAATCTTCGCAGCAATGCTGAGTTCCGCCCCTATACGTTCCTTTGATTGCCAGCGAAACAATGCAGACCAGAAAGAAAGGTCCGCCGCATCTTGACTCGTATAGATTTTTTTTAATCGTTGTCATCTTTGCCCCCTTTCAAAAAATTTCTTTTTGGGTAATAAAATCGTGGTACTATTTATTTCATAACCGCGATAAAAACATCAGTTAACGCGGGATCAAATTGGCTTCCCTTGCCGTCCAGAATGATTTTCATCACCTCTGCATGGGAAAAAGCCTTCTTGTAGGGCCGCACCGAGATAAGGGCGTCGTATACATCGGCCAAGGCCATGATCCTGCCCTGGAGCGGTATGTCCTCCCCCGCCAAGCCGCCGGGATAGCCTGACCCGTTCCATTTTTCATGGTGGGTTCCGGCGAAAATTTTCGCGTGTTTTAAGAAGTCGCTGGCGGTAGTACCAGCTTCAATCTTCTCAATTATCTGGACGCCGAAAGTGGTGTGTTTTTTCATTTCCTCAAATTCCTCAGGTTCAAGCCTGCCGGGTTTCTTGAGTATCTGGTCACTGATGGCTATCTTGCCCACATCGTGGAGCTGTGACGATTGCAGCAATAGTTTAAGGTCCCACTTTGCAACTTCCCTGCCGTATAAGGGATGATCCCGCAACGCATCAACCAGAAGCCCCACGCCCCGCCGGGTCCGCTCAATATGGCCGCCGGTAATGTCATCCCGGGTTTCAACCAGGTCCGCCACGGTTTTAAGAATAGTGTCCTGCAATTCCAGAACTGTTTTGGTTTTTTCTTCCACCATTTTTTGCAGATTATCATTAAAGTTTTTAAGTTCTTTCCCCTGGGCCTCCAGTTTTCTTTTCTGGGCATCCACCAATAGGTGTACCTCAATACGTTTTAAAAGCAGGGCCGGCTGAAAGGGTTTGGTAATATAATCAATCGCCCCCAGGTCCAGGCCCTCAAGTTCATTGTCCGTATCGGTTTTGCCGGTAAGGAATATTACCGGGATGTCTCTTGTTTCTTCTTTGGCCTTCAGCAGCTTTATTGCCTCATAGCCGTTCATCCCCGGCATCTCAATGTCAAGGAGGATCATGACAGGATTAATGTCCTGTAAAAGATCAAACAGTTTTGCCGCCGAAGGGGCGGTGTAGACCTCATATTTTTTAGATAACACATTTTTACCTGTCCTGAGATTGGAAGGATTATCGTCAACTAAAATAATTTTGTCATAATTCTTTTCCATAGAATACGTCCCGGATTATCCCGCATTTGCCTGTATTTGATCGATAAGAAGATTTATGTCCTGGACCGCTTCCTGATATTCCCCCATCAGCACCTTATCGGAAACCGCGTTGACCGCGTCCCGGGCTTCCGCGTCCATCGCCGCCGTTTCAAGTTCTTCAAGCAGCCGGTCGCTTTCTTTCATGTTTTTTGCTTCCAGCGCGGCTTTCAGGGCAGAGAGTGAAGTTTGCAGCGCGGAACGTGAACCCTGAGCGCTTTCTTTTTCCCCGCTTCCCTCTTTTGGCTCTCCGGCCTTTTCTTCTAACGCCTTTCCAATTCCCTCGACAAGCGCTTCCAAACGCTCCCGGAACTCAGGCAACCCATCCCGAATTGCCGCCATATCCCCAGCCTTTCCCGCCGCTTCCAGAGCGGCCGCCTCCTTCGAGACCTCCGCCGCCCCAATGGTTCCGGCGGCGCTTTTCAGCGCGTGGACATGGATAGTAAACAGAGAAATATCCGTTTCAGCGGCATCCAGGGTAAGGCCGGCCAGCCGTTCGGCGGCATCCTTATAAAACTGGGCCAGTACCCTTCGGTATCCCGCTTCTGTTCCGCCGGTCATAGTAACGCCCCGGTTTACATCCACACCGGGAACAGATAAGCCGCCGGTCTCGGCTTCCCGCTTAGGCTCGGCCCTTGCTTTTATCTGTTTTTCAGCGGGAATCCATTTTGTTAGAACCTCATCCAATTTGGGAATTTCGATGGGCTTGGAAAGATAATCATCAAAACCTGCCGCCAAAAACATTTCTTTCATTCCCACTATGGCGTTGGCGGTTAAGATGACTATTGGAACAGGCTTTCGGTTCGCTCCCCCCTCTTGTTGTTCCCATTCCCGGATACGGCGAACGGCTTCAACACCGTCCATGTCTGGCATCATGTGATCCATAAAGATGATGTCGTATTCGATCCGCTTCACCAAGTTTATAGCATCCGCGCCGGACAGCGCGGTGTCTACCTTTGTTCCATAGGGAGTAACCAAGCCCTCCGCCACTTTCAGATTCATGGCAATATCGTCCACAAACAAAAGCCTGGCTTCCGGCGCGGTAAATTTGGCGTCTTCTTCTTCCCCGTCACCGCCCAAATCAGACATGACAAAAGGCGTAAGATCTTCCGCCCGCTGCGGAATGACTGCGGTAAAGGTACTGCCTTTGCCGTATTCACTTTTTACAGTTATATCCCCGCCCATAGCGCGACAGAGGCTGAGGGTTATGGCAAGTCCAAGCCCCGTCCCTTCCACCTTTTTATTTTTTTGCGCGTCCAGGCGGACAAAATCCCCAAAGAGTTTTTCCCTATCTTCTTCTTTAATACCTATCCCGGTATCGCCGACCTCCGCGATGAGGGTAAGGTTCCCGCCTTCGCCTATCTCCGCCCGCATGGTAAACGTGATCTGCCCTTCACGGGTGTACTTTACAGCGTTGGAAAGAAGGTTGAGCAAGATCTGTCTGATTCGGACCTCATCGCCAATCATCCGGCCCGGAATGTTTTCCCCGATATCCGTAACAAACCGGATGGGACTGTCGCCAAGACGCATACGAATAATCGTAATCACATCGTTTATCAAAGATGCGAATTGATATTCCGCAGGCGTTATCTCCATTCTTCCGGACTCTATCTTTGAAAAATCCAAAATATCATTGATGATGCCCAGAAGATTGTTGGCGGCGCTATTCACATCCACGCAGTAGGCGCGGACCTTGGGCGAAAGCTCTTCCCGCAGGGTCAGCTTGCTCAAACCAATGATGGCGTTCATGGGAGTACGAATCTCATGGCTCATTCTGGCCAAAAACGTCGACTTTGCCTTTGCGGCCTGCTCTACAGCTTCGGTATAATCGGTAATGGGCCGCGCTATCTTTTGGGAGATAAACCGGGCGGCCCAACTGGTTAGGACAATAATGAGAAGCAGCACGCCTGCCAATATCGCCATGGTAATAAATATAAACAGGTCAACCTGCTCAACGGCGGTTTCTGACTCCTTAATTATTTCATCGTACAACGTCAGGGCGGGGGCAAGAATATCGTCTTCCGGAACCACATAGACAAGCTGCCAGCCGGTTAAGCTGATCGGAGCCCATAGTATGTTGACATCTGTATCCTTTCCTTCCATTGCGATAACGGAACTGTCGTAACCGCTGGACCGGACCTTCATTTCCGCAAGGATACTGTCCCTATTAGATCCCAGAAAGACCGCCAGGTCATCTTCGTTATTCTCGTTAAGTCCGGGGGCGGAAATGATTTTACTCATGTGTTTATCTTCCCCGGCGCTGTTACTCATGAGGAATGCATAGCCGCTCTTGCTGACCGCGGTTTTCCTGATACTTTCATCTATAGCCGCTATTTTGATATCTATCCCCGCAACCCCGGTGAATTTTTCCGTTCTGTCGTAAAAAGGGCTGACTATAGATATGAACAGCCCTTGCCCGGCCATATCACGGTATGTGTCAATATACAGACCACCCAGATCCCGGACGGCTTTATACCAGGGGGGCTCAGAGGACGCTTGCAGGGAACGTTCGTCCTTTAGGGCCGCGTCCCCGTTGTATCGTATGTTCTGCCCGGATTCCGTAGAAACATAAATAGCGGCAATATCTGGAGTATCCCGCATTATCAGAGGGGTAATCTTCTCCAGATTACCCAGCAGGTATGTTTCCTCCAATAAACCGGTCTGGACCAGATCATCCTCAGTGTAGCGCATATTAGGAATTTTCTCCGCATTAAGAAGCCAGTAGAGCCGCGCTTCTCCCGGGGGGACTTCCCGCATGTTTGGAATCCTGATAAGACGAAATTCCTCTTTATTACGGTATATCTGTTCAATATAACCCGTCAGGAATTCAACCATACCGACCGCTTTTCGGAGTTCTTGGTCGATAATATCGCTTTTAGCCTTTACCAATTCGGTAGTATCAAAGAGCTTTTGTTCCCGCAACGATTCTTTACTGTTGGCCGCGGTGATGCTACCGATAAGAGCGTAGCTTCTTGATGTTACTTTGCGGATATTTAACATGCCAATTAGGGTAAAAATACTGCTGACTGCTAGTGAGGCAAGGCAGACAACAAGAAAACCCCGCAGGATGTTAGTCATTATAGGATCTTGCTTGATCTTCAGCACCTTCTCCCCTCTATCTCCGAAGCAAAATCGTCGTATTGTTTATCCCAAAGGTATTACGGTAATCAATCTTTTCCGGCAAGGCAACGGGTTCCTGGCGCTGGCCGATAATCATCACGCTTATTATTTGCCCACCTTTAGCCCCCAGCAAGGCCCGCATACAGTTTTCTGATAAATACATTGTGTCATCGTTCACGAGAGCTTACTCAAGCGTCAGGACATCGGAGAACCCGGTCATTTCGAAGATCTCCTGTATCTCCGCCGACACATTGACAAGCGTCATCTTTCCTCCCTTGGCCTGGGCGGTTTTTTCACCCATAAGAAGGACCCGCAACCCTGCGGAAGAAACATACGAAAGGTTCTTAAAGTCTACCTGAATATACTTTGCCGTATCAAATTCAGGAATCAACTGCTCCTGAAGCTGAGGAGCCGTGGTTGTATCAAGCCGCCCTTCCAGAGATAAAACGACTTTTTCTCCGGCTTTATTTTTGGATATAGTCATCATAAAATTCCTCCTGCTGTACTGTGTACACGTCTATTTTCGAACCAATATACATTCATCCACCTGGGTATACGCATCTGTCAACACCAGAGAATCCATTGTCAGGTTACCGTAAAACCAAAAGAACAGGTCCATACGCCTTGAATTTTTTGAGAGCAGGGCGGAGAATCGAGCCTCTGAAGGGATGGTAACAAATTGAACGTTTTTACCCAGAACCCGGCTTAACTCGGTCATCAACGCCGCGTTGTAGCCCGAGGGCTTTCCATCCGCCGAAATATAATCATAAGGAGGCAAATCGCCGTTAATGCCCGCGAGTATCGTTTCCGCCCCTTCAATCAAGGGGACCTGGGCCGGGGCTTCCGCCAGATTATCAACGGTAACATTGGCTATGTACTGTTCGTATAACGTGTCCAAGATACTCTTAGCCCTCAGTTCGGCAATGCCCGCGTTCAACTCCGCCAGCAATGCGGCGTCGGTATCCCGCAGGATCATCCGCAGTCCGTTGCTTGGCAGGTTACTGGGGATAATGGCCAGCCGCTCATCCGCCGAAATTAAAAATTTGCTGGTTTCCTCGGTAGTTAACATCGCGTCTACCCGCTTGGTTTTCAAGGCGCTGACCAGGTCGTTAGAAGTGGAAAAAGCCCTGACCTCGCTGGGCAAAAATCCTAAAGACTCCTTAATCTGATTTGGTCCGACCAATATTGGAGATACTAACAGACCAATCACCCGGTTGTTTAAATCCTGAAGGGTTTTCGGTTCTCCCGAAACTTCCCGGCGGGAACAGGCGGAAAACGCCACGCTCCAGAAAAGAACAACGGTTATAAAAACATTCTTTCTTTTCATTTGGAACTCCTTCCATCGGGGAATGGATAATTTGACACGATATACACAAGGAGCTTTTCCGGTAAAATAATCAGTCTCATAGAATGTCTACTATTGTAGTTCCTTATCGTTAAAAAGGTCAATATACCCCCGCATAGTCCCCATCCTTCTTTAATTACCGCCGCTGCCGTATCCAAAGACAGGGCAGGGAACGGTACGGATATAAAATAAAAGAAAGTGTTTAGTCTGCAACCTAGCGTAATGTAACGGGGGGGGGGGGGGGGGGGGGGGTAAAAATTTGAGCAACCCCATTAAACCCGGTAAAAAACGGTTTTTTAACCCCAAGGGCC
>JAIRLK010000010.1 GCA_031259515.1 Treponema sp.
GGAACGGCTCTTGAAAATAAACCGGGAAAAGGACACAGTGAAACAGGCCTTCCGTGAGGGGGCAGGACAGGCCGAAGCGGTCTGATTTGGGCCAGGTTTTAGTTTTGAGGAACCGACCCCTTTTCGACTAGATTAATTATTAGGCAATGCGACCTCTTGACATCCCGTTTTTTTTCAGGTATTGTTAAAACCCGTTTGGGAGCGGTGTCCGAGTGGTTGAAGGAGGCGGTCTTGAAAACCGTTGTGCCGCGAGGTACCGGGGGTTCGAATCCCCCCTGCTCCGTTGCGAAAGCGCCGGGTGTTACGTCATAAAGTCAGAGGATTTGGAGGCGGTAACCTCGGCTATTAAGGTCTTTTAGTATATGAACTCTGGAGCGGTGCGAGAGCGGCCGAATCGGGCTCCCTGCTAAGGAGTTGTGCCCCGAAAGGGTACCGGGGGTTCGAATCCCCCCTGCTCCGTTGCGAAAACACTGGGTGTTTTCATTCTGAAAGAGGTTGTAGCTCAGCTGGATAGAGCAGCAGATTGCGGATCTGCAGGTCGCACGTTCGAATCGTGTCAGCCTCACATATTTGGAGAGATGCGAGAGCGGTCGAATCGGACGGTCTCGAAAACAGTAGAACCCGCAAGGGTTCCGAGGGTTCGAATCCCTCTCTCTCCGTGAACGGCGTATTCCGCCGGTGTTTTATTTGGGAGAGATGACCGAGGGGCCGAAGGTGCACGATTGGAAGTCGTGTGTACCCGGAAGGGTACCGTGGGTTCAAATCCCACTCTCTCCGTATACAAGAACGTTCTAAATTCGGTACGCTTATTTAAGGGACGCCAGCTCCGCCTTCGCGCGGATTTGCACAGACCAGGGACGGTCGTCCCGGCCCAGCGCTGTAAGGATAGTGATCCCCATGCCGCTTAAGGGCGGGCCGGAAAAACGGCAGAGCGCCCCGGTTGCGGCGGCGGTGGCGAGGAGGACGTTCTTGTCCTGGTATAGGGCAGTGGGTAAGACCAGGGTACTGAAGGCCCGGAGCGCGTATCCTTGGGGATCCACCCCTATACGGCCTATGGCTTCCGCCGCCGCCGCCTTGATTGCGCTGTCCTGGTCCCGCCTGTAAAGGTCCGCCAGGAAAGGAATGGTTTCCCGGGACCCCAGGCAGCCCAGGAACCATAACGCCTCTACCCGGTGATTCGCCTGGATCGTCGGGCGGGCCGGGGGCTTCCATGAAAGGTTCGCTTCCATGCTGCCGGCAAGTTCCATAAGGTAGGCGGTGAATTCCCGTTCTTCATCTCCCACAGTCCCGGCCTGTATCATCCGCTCTATGTGGGTAAGCCGGGCCTGTACTTCCCCCTCGTCAAAGTTGAAGTAGCCTTCCTCCCGGAACAGGGGCCGGGGATCGGCGGTCCCGTAGTTTCCTTCCGGAATGCTCCCATAAAGGGAATGTTCCCGGTTCCTGATCCGATTTTCCGGTTGATATGCATAGAGTATCCAGTCCTTCCCGCCGGAATACAGAACGCCGTCGTTACTAAAGGCAGAGACGACGGCGGTCCCTTCTATGCTGATGAGCCAAAGCCGCCTGCCGTCTTCGGTAAAACCTGTCGCTCCCGATGTGGAGAGGACATAGATTCCCCGCTCGTCATAGCGTATCCTCACTTCTCCGGCATCCTGTTCCCCGGCCAAATGGGTGTCGCCCGACCAAAGAGTCTCTCCGCCGGGCAGGGTAAGGAGCAGCAACCTGCCGTCGGAAAGGGCTACCGCCGCCTTGTCCCCCCGGCCCTCGGCCGCCAGGGGGACGCCGCCCGGAGACGGGAGGCGTATCACCGGTACGCCCCACCGGGAGATGAGGGCATCACCGTTCCCGGTGAAAATCAGGGCGGGTTTTCCTTTGGGAACCGGTTCACCCCCCTCTTGCGGGAAGGGGTCCAGGGGAACCGTTGCAACGGGCATGGCCGTAAGGGACCGGGTAACGATGCGCCCAAAGGGGCTTATTTCCGCAAGTTCCTGGTCCTCTAAAACGAGCAGGATACCTCCTTCCCGGTCCAGCTTGGGCGGGAGCGCAACAGGATGGGTCAGATACCGGGACCAGAGAGGATACCCTGATGCGGTAAAGCATCGTACCCTTTGGGGGGTGAACACAAAGAGCCTGCCGTCCCAGCCTACCAGGACCGGGGCCGAGATGCCGGTTCCCAAATTTTTCCGCCACAGTTCCCGGCCCGCCCGGTTCACCGCGATAAGAATACCGTTGGTCCTGCAAATATAGCTGGTTCCTTCGGGGGAACGGGTAAGATAGGGGGAAAGCTGGCCCTGGGCGTTGTATTTCCACAGCAGTTCCCCCTGATCGGAATAAGAGACCAGGTTCCCGCCGTCGCAGACCAGGCTTACCGACCCCGCCTGAACCACCGGCGATCCCAGAATCATCCCGCCCGGATCTTGCCGCCAGATAGGGGGGATAGTCTCCTGGGCTTCCAGGGAAAGGGAAAGACACAGAAAGATGCTCAGGACCTGCACGAGGTTTCCCATCCACAGGAGTTTATGGGGCTTTACCCTTGAATTAGAGGCTTTCATGGGAATTTGCCCCTCTGGGAGCCTGTGAGACTTTGCGTAAGCCGTATAAAGAAATGCGTGATTTCACCGGGCGGACAAAGATTGCCAGGGTCTCAATATGCGGCGTCTGGGGGTAAAAATCGTAAAAGGTCGTCGATTCAAGCTCGTATCCCCCGGCGCGGAGAACGGCGCTGTCCCGGGCCAGGGTGGCCGGGTCGCAGGATACATAGGCCAAAAGGGGCGGGCCTTCTTTCCCAAGCCATTGCCTGAGGGAAGGGGAAAGCCCTTTACGGGGAGGATCGGCCACGGCAAAACCGTAGCATGAGGAAGGGGAACGGCGTATTTCCTTTACCCACTCCTCGTCGGTACGGGGGAAGTACCGCATGAGGGAACCGGGAACGTTCTTCCGGGCCAGGTCCAGGGCGGCGGTATCGGCTTCCACCAGATCAATGCGGGAAAACCGTTCCCCAAGGAAGGCGGCAAAGGTTCCCACGCCGCAGTAGATGTCCGCCATAGGCCGGGAGGGGTCCGCCCGGTCTGAGGCGGCGCATAGGTCCGGGATAAGCGTTTCCAGAGCGGCGGCGTTGCTCTGGAAGAACACCCCCGGATCCATGAGGATGTTCCGATTGTGGAGGCCAACCGGCGCGGGCCCATCCTTTCCTTCACAAAGCAGGACGCCGCGCCGGGAGTAGACCGTAAAGCGGCGTTTTCCCGGCGGCGGAAGGATAGTGTGGGGCTTTGCCCCTAGCGCCTGGCGTATCCCCTCATCCGCCACAGGACAGTCTTTAAGGGGGAGGATATTCCCGCTTTTTCGGGCCTTAAACCCCAGCCGGTTTGTTCCGGGGATACGGTGGAACTGTACGCGGTTCCGGTAGCCGTATTCTGGAGAAGGGACGGTTTTTACCGGCGGCGGGCAGGAGATACCCCCGATACGGATCAGGGCCTCCTTCAGTATCCCTTCTTTTTCCCGTAATTGGGCCGGATAGTTCAGGTGCTGGAGGGAACATCCGCCACAGGTCCCGTAGCGGGAACAGGCCGGGGTACGACGGTCCGCCGAAGGTTCCAGGACTGCTTGCAGTTCTCCCCGGGCCCAGGTCGTGTGGACCTCGGTGATCCTAAGAGAAATCAGGTCTCCGGGGGCGGTATAATCCACGAATACGGTCTGCCCGTCTATATGTACTAGTCCCGCTCCCCCCGCCGCAAGGCGTTCCACCGGAGCGGTAAAAAAATCACCGGTGATCATGAGGCTTCAGTATAGCATCATTGTCAGAATAACATCAGTCGGGGTACAATAGGGGTATGAATGGATCGATATCGGCTCCCGATGAACGTTTTGAGGGAGAATGGTTCGAGGCAGGCGATGGCGCCCGGCTTTTTTTACGGCGGTGGCTTCCTTCGGGGAAACCTCTGGGGGCCTTGCATATTGTACACGGCATGGCTGAACACGGCCAGAGATACGACCGGTTTGCCCGGTGTCTTACCGGAGAAGGTTTTGAGGTTTGGGCGGCGGATATGCGGGGCCACGGAAAGACCGCAGACCCGGCGGTAAACGATCCCGGCAAAGGGGGGCTCCTGGGGCACTGCGGCGACCGGGAGGCCCATAAGCGGGTGGTGGATGACATAGAAGAAATCAACATGAGGATCAGGGAGGTCCTTCCCGAACAGCCGCTTTTTCTTATGGGACATTCCTGGGGCTCCTTTGTCGTTCAAGGTAACATTGAAGAATACGGCAAGCATATCTCCGGGTGTATACTCTCGGGAACTCGCGGGCCGGACGGTCTTAAAATCAGGACGGCCCCCTTGCTCTTAACGGCGATTGCGGCCCTCAAGGGCTGCCGGAAGAAGTCTGAGCTGGCCTTTATCCTGAGCGACAAGCCTTACAACCGTCCCTTCCGTCCGAACAGAACTCCCTTCGACTGGCTTTCCCGGGACGACACAGAGGTGGATAAATATGTTACCGATCCCCTGAGTGGAATGCGCTGTTCTTCCGGCTTTTACCGGGACCTGGTGATCCTCCTTAAGCGTATCCATCAGCCTGAGCAGATGGAGCGTATACGCCGGGACCTGCCTATCTATGTGTTTGCCGGCAGCGCCGATCCCGTGGGAGATATGGGTACAAGCCCGACCGCCCTGGTGGAGGCCTATCGTTCCCTTAAAATTCAGGACCTTGAATTCGTGTTATATCCTGAGGCCAGACACGAAACCTTGAACGAAACTAACCGGGATGAAGTTACGGGAGATATCATTGCATGGTTAAAAAAGCATGTTTTGTAAAATTGTACGCTTGCAAGAATACTTTAAAAGAATTGTAAGATTAAGAATAGAATAAATGAAAAGGCGGACTTCGTGCGAATCAGGTACAGTGCAACTCAAGACGGGCGTCCGGTAAAGAAGGCCATAGTCTATACCAAGGGCGAACATACCATCAGGCTTGACGCGGTGGATAAAGATGCCGTGTATATCGTGGAACGGC
Source organism: Treponema sp. (assembly GCA_031259515.1). Lineage (GTDB taxonomy): Bacteria > Spirochaetota > Spirochaetia > Treponematales > Breznakiellaceae > JAIRLK01. The sequence goes on from JAIRLK010000010.1 coordinate 5,005, forward strand.
TTAGGGCGAACGGGTATGAAACCTATATCGTAGGCGGTGCGGTGCGGGACCTTATTCTGGGCGCTCAGCCTAAGGATTTTGACATTGTAAGCGCCGCCAGTCCCCCCCGGATAAAGAAGATATTCCGGAATTCCCGCATCATAGGCCGCCGGTTCAGATTGGTCCATGTATATTTCGGCCCCAAGATATTCGAAGTATCCACGTTCCGGTCCCTTAAAGACGGGCCTACCAGCAACACCTACGGTTCCATAGAGGAAGACGTGCTCCGCAGGGATTTTTCCCTGAACGCCCTTTTCTACGATCCCCTTAAAGAGATAGTAGTGGATTACGTAGCAGGCATGAAGGACATACGGGAAAAACGTATCAGGCCCATCATCCCCATCTCGATGATTTTTCAGGACGATCCGGTGCGGATGATACGGGCGGTCAAGTACGCCGCCGCAACCTCTTTCAAGCTGCCCTGGCGTCTTGCCTGGAAGATACGCCGCCAGGCCCCGCTCTTGTCCGGAGTTTCCCCTTCCCGGCTCACCGAAGAGATCTTGAAGATCATCCATTCCTCTTGTGCGGCGCGGATCATCGAAAACCTGGACTCCTTTGGCTTATATGAATATCTTCAGCCGGGGGCCTCGGCCCTGCTGCGGCGGGACGCTTCCTTCCGGTCCCGGTATATAAAGGGATTTGCCGATCTTGCCCTTAAACCCGAAGCTGTCCGGGCACAGGGAGAAACTATGGCGGCCCTTATCCGGGATTTCCTGGAAGAAACCGTTGACTGGGAAGGAGGGATCCTCGAAAACTACAAGACCGCCTTTCTTGAAGCCCGCCGGTTCGTCCTGCCCATGAACCCGCCCCGGGCCGAACTGGATCACGCGATCAGGCTCATCTTTGGTGAACACGGCCTTACGGTGAAAAAGCCCCGGTTCCTCCTTCCCCACTCACGGCAGACGGATTCCCGGCTTATAGAGGAAGACCCGGAAGCCTCCGTCCCGGTTCCTGAAGGAGAACCCAGGAAGCGCCGCCGCCGGGGAAGGCGGCATGGTAAGATGTCCGGCGCGGCCGCCGGTACAACGGTAAGTTCCGGGGAATGAGGATTCAGTTACTCTTGAGGCTTCGTAGTATATCGTCGCTCTTCTGCCGGTAACGGGTTGGGGAGGCTTTGGCGGCGTCTTCCAGGAAGTTTGCGGCTTCGGTCTTGCGGCCCGCCATGGCGGCGTTTAAGCCCCGGGCAAAACTTATCAGGGCGGGATCGGCGCCGTATTGCAGGGCCGAGCGGAAATACTCTTCGGCATCGTCGTATTTCTGTCCTTCGTAGGCTAAAAGCCCCAGGTAGTAGTACGGCGCGTGATGGCACGGGTTCAGCTTCCCGGCTTCCCGGAAGATGAGTTCCGTAGCGGCTGCATCCTTACGGGTATAGGCGGCCTGTCCGTCCCGCAGCAGTTCCGCAAAAGTCTTCCGGGCCGCAAGGTAGGATTGGTAATCCCGGCGTAATGTTTCCTCATCCGTTCTCAGTGTGATACGCCGCATCACCGCCTCGGTGTTGACCTGGGCTGGGGCCGCCGGATTAAGGGTCATGAAAATTTCCGTCAAGGTACGGGAATAGACCTCCTTGCCGCTATTCAAGAAGAAGGAAACCACCGACCAGGCCAGGGGCTGAAAGAAGTCCGGCAGGTCCTGGCCGCCGGCAAGCAGAACCGATTCCAGGGAAGGAGCCGTATCTCCAAGGCTCTTTACCGGTTCAAGCCATGCGAGATTTTCGACATAATCAAGCCCGTCCAGTCTGGGATCAACGCGCAGGGAACTGAAAAAAATGGCAAAGCCGTCCCGTATCCAGGCCGGGGGATGAGGCACAAACGCCCGCAGATACTGGATAAAGGCCTGATGGGGCAGGGCATCCGCTTCCTCCGGGCTTCCCCGGTGTATGACCAGTTCCCGCAGGTCTTGCCGAGTATAGTGCAGGTAGACCGCCCCGTTCCGGACGCTTCCCAGCCGGTCAAGGACATAGGCGTCGTAGTCCGCCTTGGCCCTGAAGACCCGTACCTTGAGGGGGGCGCTGAGGGCGGTACTATCGAACCCGAAGATCTGGTTATAGACCTCGAAGCGGAGTTCCAGTTCCCGCAGGACGACGGAAGCATCGGCGCTGTTTGAAACGACATGGTAGAAAGCGTCCTTGATTTCTGTGATCTGGGCGGAAAGGGACAAGGCCATGAAAAAAAACAAACCCAGGAAGATACTCTTCAATTTTCCTCCTTTTAATTTTCCTCCTTTCAAGTTCCCGCCCTTCATTTTTCTATTCAATCTGAAACCTCTCAGGTGACGGCTGCTGCCGGATTTTATCAATGATGATATTTACTTCTTCAATGAGGATCCCCGTGTAGCGTTCAATGTTTTCGATGACGTACTGCTGCAAGGCGTGGATATTCCCCCCCAGTTGCAGGCCGAAAGGTACGTCGATGGTGATAACCAGCCGGTATCCCGCTTCATCGTCCTTTACCAGAATCTTTTTGACTCTGATACTGGAATTATACTCGTCAACACAGTGAATGACCATTTGGCTGAGGGCCGCTTCGGAGATGATCACCTTGCCGCGCTTTGAGTATTCCGGACGGACCACGGATTTTTCATGGACTTTGGGAGTCGAACCGAGGGCGACCGGGCCCATGCGCCGCTTGAATATCCTGATGGCGTCATAAAAGATGCCGGGGTAATTCCGCTTTACCTCTATCGAAGGCACGGGGATGACATGCTTCCCCTCTATACGCCTGGTTCGTATGGCCCGCTCAATTTCTTCCTGAGAAGCAATGTCTTCGATTCTGATGATCTTTGCCGGCGGCGGCAGTTGGAGCCGGGCGGCGATTTTATTTACCATTTTTTCGGAGGTCCCCAAAACGAGGATCTTGTTGATTTTTTCGCTCTGGAGTTTTCGGGCTACCTCGTCCCGGTGGGCCTTATCGTCGAAAAGAGCGGCTTTTACCGCCGCCAAAAAGGTTTTTTCCTTTTTGGCCGAATGGCCGGCCAGGATCCTGTTATCCCGAATGAGGAGGCCGTCGTCGATGATAAAGTCTATCCCGTATTTTTGAGCTACCAGCTTGGCCCGGAAACTTTTACCGGTGCCGCTTTCACCGATGAGGGCGTAGACTTTTATCCTCCGCAGGGCCCAAAAAAAATTCCGGAACATACAGTAAAGTATACCACACGTTAACGAAAAGAAAAATAACCTTCGGCAGGACGTAAATATTAAAAATTTAGTAACTATTCAGCCGCGGCATGATTTCAGAACTTTTTTTGTTCTCTCGTGCTTTAAGAATGGGGACTATCGTCCAATATGCGTACCGTTAAAAAAGCGCTATACTTTGGGTATGGATGGGGAACTGAAAAAATTCAAAGAACTGCTCCGGTTGTTGCCGTGAGACTGGGATCGGAAAGTCCATGCTTAAACGCCGTTAAGCCGCCGCTAAACAGGAGAACATTATGGGTGAAGTAAGAACAGAAGTTACCTTGGTCAACCTGGGGGATCAGAACGATGCGGATCGGGGGTATATACCCCAGGATCAGGTCAGGCGGCTCACGGTGAACGCCGTGGTGGATACGGGCGCGTGGACCCTGGTCATCAACGAGGCAACCCGCGAAAAGCTGGGGTTACGGATGGAGGAAATCACCGAGACCACCGTTGCCGGAGGGGGAAAAGTCTCCAGCCAGATAACGGAACCGGTAAGGATTTATTGGAAGGACCGCAGAACGACCTGTGAAACGGCGGTCCTCCCCGGAGAAAGTGAAGTCCTCCTGGGCGCGTACCCTCTGGAAGGGCTTGATCTAATGGTGCATCCGAAAACACAGGAAGTTACCGGCGCTCACGGCGACAAGGTGTGGAATGTGGTCAAGTAACAGGCGGCAATGGGAAGTGAGGCGGGGGAGAAGTTTTCCGGCGGCCCCTTACCGCCTGCCCGGTGTTTGTTGTTATAGAGAGGAAGCATTGTCCGCAGGTCCCCCTTTGGTTAAACCGCCGCTAAAAGCGGCTTAAACAGGAGAACATTATGGGTGAAGTACGGACGGAAGTTACCTTGGTCAACATCGGGGACGCGATTAAAGCGCGGGACGGGTTCATCCTAGAGTCCGAGGTCAGGCGGCTTACGGTGAACGCCGTGGTGGATACCGGCGCGTGGACCCTGGTCATCAACGAGGCAACCCGCGAAAAACTGGGACTGCGGGTGGAGGAATCTAGTGAGACCACCGTTGCCGGAGGTGTAAAGGTTCCCTGCCGGATAACGGAGTATGTGGAGGTCCGTTGGAAAGACCGGAAGACCCCCTGCGAAGCGGTAGTGCTTCCCGATGAGGAAGATGCGCTCCTGGGCGCGTACCCCCTGGAAGGGATGGATTTGATGATTCATCCCAAAACACAGGAAGTGGTCGGCGCTCACGGCGACAAGGTACGCAATGTGGTCAAGTAGCAGGCGGCAATGAAGAGTGAGGCGTCTGCTTTAGGTATAAAAACATCATCAGGCGGCTGGTATAAAAACATGGGAGAACAACTGAAAGTTCTCCAAAATAACAGAACAGACGCGCAAGATCGTTGCCGGCCTTATAATAAATGTCTGGTTTTTGGGAAGGGTGTGCTTGATACAATGATTTTAGAACATCACCGGAAATTACCGGGCGCCTATTAAAACAAGAGAGAGGTTTTAGCATGGAAATGAAAAAAGAGGGAGATTTGGCTGTTGATATGCCGATGCACGGGCTGCCTGAACTATTTGAATCGTTTTCCGATGCCCGGAAACAGGGGTTTCTTGCCATGAAATCCCTGAAAGAGCAGGGGTACGGCGTGGTAGGAACCTTTTGTTCTTATGTCCCGGTGGAACTGTTCCTTGCGGCGGGGCTCATCCCGGTGGGGCTTTGTTCCACCAGTGAAGAAACCATCCCGGCGGCGGAAAAGACCCTGCCCAGTAACCTGTGCCCCCTGATCAAGGCCAGCTATGGTTTTGCCGTTACTGGCACGTGCCCCTACATGTATTTTTCGGATATGGTGGTGGGAGAGACTACCTGCGACGGCAAGATCAAGATGTATGAGCTTTTGGGAGAGATAAAAGACGTTCATGTGATGGAACTGCCCCGGAGCCAGCATAAGGAATCTTCAATGGCCCTTTGGCGCTCTGAGATTCAGCTTCTTAAAAAGAAGATCGAAGAGAAATTCAAGGCCGAAATAACCGATGAAAAACTCCGCGAAGCCATCCGGGAGCGGAACCGGGAACGCGCGCTTTTGAAGGCGGTGTATGAACTCTCCGCCTTGAAGCCGCCCCCTCTCTCCGGCCTTCAGCAATTACAGATACTCTACGGCGCTCAGTATAAATTTAACCACGGGGAAAAGGTGAGGGAACTTGAGGAGACGATATGCCGCGTCAAAGAAGCATACGCGGAAGGGAAGCGCCCGGTCTCTGAAAAGGCAAAGCGGATCCTGGTCAGCGGCTGTCCTATAGGAGGGGCCACGGAAAAAGTCGTCCGTCTCATTGAGGAGTCGGGCGCGGTGGCGGTGGTCTATGAAAACTGCACCGGGGCCAAACAATACGACCGCCAGGTTCCCGAAACGGGCGATCCTTACGAGGCCCTGGCCGGTTATTACCTGGACATAGGGTGCAGCGTGATGAGTCCTAACCCGAACCGCTTTGAACTCTTGGGGCGGCTTTGCGCCCAATTTGACGTCTGCGGTGTCATTGAAATGCTGCTTCAGTCCTGCCATACCTACGCGGTCGAGAGCCGCAGAATATGGGAATTCCTTAAAGAGCGGGAGTTGCCCTTTTTGTCGCTGGAGACCGATTATTCCTCAAGCGATACGGGTCAGTTAAAGACCCGCATCGCCGCCTTTATCGAGATGCTCTAGCTTGGCCGGGGAAACGCTTGCCGGGATTGACTGCGGTTCGTCCTTTTGCAAGGGCGCTCTTTTACGGAACGGGAGCGTACAAGCTCTTGCGCTGCGGGCCGCAAGCTGGAATATAGAGGAAAGCGGCCGTCTGATTCTGGAAGAACTTTTAGCGAAAGGAGGCGCCGCGAAAGCCGGCGAAGCCCCGGTTGTTACGCTGGCCGCCACCGGATACGGCAGGGGAAAAATCGCCGGGGCCCGGAGGGTGGTTACCGAAATAAGCGCCCATGCAAGGGGCGCGGAATTCCTCTGCCCCGGTATAAGAACCGTCATCGACATCGGCGGTCAGGACAGCAAACTTATCGCCGTTGAAGGGGGCCGCGTCCGGGATTTTCAGATGAACGACAAATGCGCCGCCGGTTCAGGGCGCTTTCTGGAGATGGTAGCCAGGCGGCTGGATGTGGACGCCGCCGGAATGGAAGCGCTTTTGGCCCTCGGAACGCGGGTCCCCTTAAACAGCGCCTGCGTTGTTTTCGCGGAATCAGAAATAATAAGCCTGCTTGCGGAAGGCGTGTCCCGTGAGGCGATCCTCGGCGGGGCGGCGGATTCCCTGTCCCGGCGTATTGCCGTGCTGTCGGGCCGGACAGCAATACTGCCTCCCGCGGTAGTAACAGGCGGGCTTTCCGAAAGTCCCGGCCTCTGTAAAGTCTTGTCCGAAGTTTTGGGAGTGGAAGTCTCGCCCCTTCCCCTGGGGATCTACGCCGGAGCCATAGGCGCGGCTTTGTCGGCAGCGGAACGGTACTTTGTGCCATAAAAATCCCGATTATCGGGCTCCTGGAATATGCGCCGGCGTTAATCTTGGTGAAAAAAAAGTTTGACAGATTTGAATTTTACCTGATAAAATAAAAGTTACCGGATTGTACACAAAAACGTACATTCAATAGTTGAACCAGTCTGGTGTTTCCTGGAGACGGGTAATACGGGAGTCTGTGAGGCCGTGTCCCGCACTCTTAGGTATCCTTAATTGAAATGGCGGAGGGTTTTTATGAGTGAAAAGTATATTATCGGCATAGACAGCGGCACCCAAAGTACCCGTGTAATCATGTATGACAGTAAAGGTAACCGGATTGCGAAAGGCGCGGCGGAGCATCCAAAGATGCTTACCCCCTATCCGGGTTGGGCGGAGCATGGCATGAATGATATTTGGGAAGCCCTGCGGTCCGCGTCGGCGGAAATGTTCGCCCAGTTTAGGGGGAACCGTGCGGATATTGCCGGTATCGGCATAGCCAGTCAGCGGGCCTGTTGTTTGGCCCTTGATGACGCGGGGAAACTTCTCTACAACCCCATAAGCTGGCTTGACGAGCGCTGGCGCATGAACATCCCCTCCCTGGGCCAGGTTGCCAATGACAGCCCGGATCCTTTGTACCAGTTATTCTGGCCCTACTATTCCAAGGTGAACTGGTTCAAGTTCAACATGCCCGAAGTCTACGAAAAGGCCGCGAAATACCTGGGGGTTTCAGGGTATATCGGCTATAAGCTGACCGGCGGCTTCTATGAATCTATTTCCAGCAGCATGGGCTGGCCTTATGACGTTATTAATTGGACCTCGTTTAAAGGGGACGTGGAAATTGAAGCTGTGGGTATGCGCCGGGATCAGCTCGCGGAGCCGGTTCTTGCGGGTACGGTTATCGGCAGCATTACCCCGGAGGCGGCGGCGGCAACCGGCCTGCCCGAAGGCTGTCCCGTATCCGCCGGCGCGGCGGATAAGCAATGCGAACTTCTGGGCGCGGGGGCGGTAAAACACGGCCAGGCATACATCACCCTGGGTACTCTGAGCGGCCTGGATATTGTCTGCAGCGAATACAAACCCGCGCCTGATTTTTCTTATTTTACCTATTTAAGCGCCATTCCGAAGCTCTACAACTATGAGTCCATGGCGAGTAAGGGGTTCTGGCTGGTATCCTGGTTCCGGGACAATTTTGGCAGCGGGCTGTTGTCCGAAGCCAAGGCTGCGGACATCCCGGTCGAAGCCTTGCTGGACCGTGAGGCGGAATCGGTTCCCGCCGGTTCGGAGGGCCTGGTCGTCCTGCCGGACTGGGCGCCGTCGGCGCTGCGGCCCAGCGGCAAGGGCATATACCTGGGCTTTGACGACCGGCATCAGCGGAAACACATGTTCCGCTCCCTGGTGGAAGGCATCATGTTCCAAATCAAGCTCGGTACCGCAAAGATGGCCGATTACCTGGATCTTTCCATCAACGAGCTTTACATTGGCGGCGGCGGCAGCAAAAGTAATTTTACCGCCCAGGTAATTGCTGATATGTTCAACCTGCCGGTACGCCGTACCAGGGAGCCGGAGAATTGTTCCCTGGGCGTGGCCATGTGCGGCGCGGTAGGCGCGGGATTGTATCCGGACCTGGCGGCCGCGATGGAGGGCATGGGCAAAGAGTACGATGATTTCCTGCCGAATCCTGCTAATCATGAACTCTACGATGCCCTAAGCGAAAAGGTCGTCCAAAAGCTCTACCCGGCGCTGGAGGACATCCTGAAGGACCTGGCTGAACTGACCGCCGGTAAAAAGTAAAATTGGAAGGGGGAAGCCGCGGACTTGTCCTGCCCGGAGGCTGCGGGCACTTCCTCTTCATCGAAAAGATATATATACTAGTTGTGGCTGTTCTAAAACTCCGGGGCCCAAGTCTCCGGACGTGGGCCTTTAGCGGGGGCGGCTGCCCCCTCCTCAATGAATATACGATTATCGAAAGATGAAGGAAGAAGCGTAATGAAACCGGTACTTTTAGTCCTTGCCGCAGGCATAGGCAGTCGTTACGGCGGGGTAAAACAAATCGACGGCGTGGGACAGCACAACGAAGCGTTGCTCGAATACGCAACCTACGATGCCCGGAAATGCGGCTACGGCAGAGTTGTTTACATCATCAGGAAGGATATTGAGAAAGATTTCCGCGAACGGTTTTTCGATCAGGTTGCCCGCGGCTTTGACGCGGAATACGTGTTCCAGGTCTCAAACCGCGCTAAACCCTGGGGAACCGTCCACGCCCTGCTTGCCGCACGGGACACGGTAAAAAGCCCCTTCACGGTGATCAACGCCGACGATTATTACGGACGGCACGCCTTTAAAACCCTGGGCGAATACCTTTCGGGTCCCGGCGCGGAGGGAGCGGCTCACGCCATGGTCGGCTATGTGCTGGAACATACCATGAGCAAAGCCGGTTCGGTTTCCCGCGGCATCTGCTCCGTTAAAGACGGCGTTCTGACCGGCATGAGGGAACACACCAAGATCAGTTATACCCCGGAAGGCGGCATCGTTACTGAAATTGACGGCGGGACGTATCCCCTTACCGGAAAGGAATTCGTTTCCATGAATTTCTTCGGCTTTACCCCCGCCGCCTTTGATTTCTTTCAGGACTACTGGGAGGATTTCTACGCGATAAACAAAGACAGCGAAAAAGCGGAATGTCTTCTGCCCAACGCGGTCAATGAAATGGTCGCCCAAGGCAGAGGCACGGTCAAATTCTTTTCGTCAGAAGAATCCTGGTTCGGGATGACCTACCCCGAAGACCGGGAACTGGTAAAGCGGGAAATCGCCCAAAAGATCGCTGAAGGCTGTTATCCCGGACAGCTCTGGGAAAAACCTTAATGCCCGTAGTTTTTGTGGTGCGTTACAGGAGATCGCCATGCGTATTTTAGTTATAGGCGGAGCGGGTTATATAGGCAGCCATGTGGTTAAGGAACTGATGAAGGGGGGGCACGAGATAGCCGTCTTCGACGACCTTTCTACCGGACTTGCCATGAATTTATTTCCCGAAAACAAATTCATCAAAGGTTCGATTTTGAATACCGCCGATCTTGACGCCGCTTTTTCCGCAGGATATGACGCCGCGGTACACCTGGCGGCCTTAAAAGCGGCGGGCGAATCCATGCTTGTCCCGGAACAGTATTCGGTACACAACATCAGCGGTACTATTAATATACTGAACAGCGCCGCTGCCCACGGCTGCCTCAAACTGCTTTTTTCGTCTTCCGCGGCGATCTTCGGCGATCCCCAATACCTCCCCATCAACGAAGGACATCCGAAAAATCCGGCGAATTACTACGGCTTTACCAAGTTTGAAATCGAAAGGTTTATGGAATGGTACGACCGGCTCAAGGGCCTTAAATTCGCTGCCCTGCGCTATTTCAACGCCGCGGGCTATGATCCCGAAGGCGTCCTGTACGGCCTGGAACAAAACCCCGCCAATCTGCTGCCGGTGATCATGGAAGCCGCCTGCGGAATGCGGAAGGAAGTATCCGTGTTCGGCGCCGACTACGACACCAGGGACGGCACCTGTATCCGCGACTATGTTCATGTTGCGGACCTGGCCGCGGCCCACGTTCTTTCCCTGGACTACCTTGTCAGGGAAGGGAAGAGCCTTAGGGTGAACCTGGGCAGCGAGAAAGGCGTCTCGGTCCGGGAGATGATCGAAGCGGCCCGGCGCATCACAGGCCAGCCCATCCCCAGCGAAGACGCCCCCCGCCGCCCCGGCGATCCCGCCTGCCTTGTGGCTTCTTCATCGTATGCACGGGAAACCCTCGGCTGGCAGCCGGCCTGCTCGGATATAGATACCCTGGTCGCCTCCACCTGGCAGGCGTACCGGAAGAACTGCCAGGAAAACAGTTGTAAAGGAGTATTTATATGATACAACTTGTTTCAAAAGCCGATTACGAGGCGGAAACCGCGAAGACCCGTGACCGGCGCATGGCATGGTGGCGGGAGGCCCGTTTCGGCATGTTTATTCATTTCGGGCTTTACTCGGTTCTGGGCCGCCATGAATGGGCTATGGCCCACGAAATTTGGCCTGTGGAAGAATACGAGAAACTGGCGGACCAGTTCCTGCCCAAGCCCGGAGCGCCCCGGGCCTGGGCAAAGCTGGCCAAGGCCGGGGGAATGAAATACATGGTGCTCACCACCCGGCACCATGAGGGGTTCAGCCTCTGGGATTCCAAGGTGAACCCCTATAACAGCGTCAATTACGGCCCCCGGCGGGACATTGTGGCGGAATATGTTGAAGCCTGCCGGGATGAGGGACTCAAAGTGGGCTTTTACTCCTCCCTTATGGACTGGCATCACCCGGACGGCGGGGCCGCCGCGTACGACAGTGCGGCCCGGAAACGGCTTACGGACTATGTTTTCGCCCTGAACAAAGAACTCCTGAGCAATTACGGCAAGATCGACATACTCTGGTATGACGGGGACTGGCCCCTGCGCAGTTACGACGGCTGGAACACGGTGGAGATGAACCAGCGCCTCCGGGCTTTACAGCCGGACATCATCATCAATAACCGGAGCCACCTTGACGAAGACTACGGCACGCCGGAAGAAAGCGTAACTCCCGACGGTAAACGGGACTGGGAAGCCTGCATGACCTTTAACGGCCTTTCCTGGGGCTACATTGATTCCAAACAGGCGGAGCCCTACGCCGTAAACGCCCAGCAGATTCTCAGGATGCTTTCGATCTGCGCGAAGGACCGGGGGAACCTGCTCCTCAATATAGGCCCCAAGAGCGACGGCTCGGTTCCGGATGAGGCCC